>JAAZKR010000261.1 GCA_012799725.1 Oligosphaeraceae bacterium
CACCGGCTTACCGGCGGTGCGCAAGGCCTGATTGATGCTGTCATCCGAGCAATAACTGATCTTCTCATCGTCATCGACAAAGATCATATCCTTGAGACCGGATTCTATCGTCGGTTTTCCCAAGCGTTTAATGGAAAAGTCAACTGCTTTTTTTAGGTTTATAATGCCAACAAGCAACAAGCAATACCCAATGACAAACGACAAAAGTGCTTTAGTCTGAAGTTGTTCTTGGCCATCATCAAATTTTGTCCATTAACCAGAATTTGATGCTAATACCAATATTTCTACTTTTTCAGGCGTTGTCTATTCGTTGCAACTTTGTGCCGGGTTTTGCTTTGAGCGCAAAGCCGGTATTTTAACATATTCAAGTTTGGTTTTCATTCATGGCTATTATTTCACGAATAGGGCGAAAGAATTGGCGTGTACGCCTATTATTTGCCGGTATGTATTTATTTTTGATCCTAGGCGGTGCTACCATGGTATACCCGCTTTTGCTCATGCTCTCCGGTAGCAGCAAAAGCGCTTTGGACACGAAGTATTTCGAGGTTTTTCCGCGTTTTCTTGGAGACGATTCCTGGATGTGGGCCAAACACTGCGAAGGCCTGTTCAATGAAAGAGTGTTCTATCTGAACATAAGCTATGATGCTGATTTGGTCAGCTTCGAGGAACTTGCTGAGAAAGATAAACTGGAAGAAAAACGTGAATTGAGATGCCCGGAGTGCGGCGATTGGTTTATGTTTGATTTTACTCGTGATCAGCTGCCGCTTGCCGATAAAAAATTGAAGCATGAACACCAGGCACGCTGCCCACAACGGGGCTGCCGGAGCGAATTTACCATTTCACACGGAGCTCTGCCCGGTGAACTGGAGTACGACATGTTAAATGAACCTAACCAAAAACTGGTGGAGGATTGGTATAGGTTCATAGAGTTCTGGGAAAAGGATATCGCAAGCAGAGAGGCCGAGGCCTTGAAGAGGGACGATAATGTGAATAAGCATTGGCTGAGTACATCAGCATACTTCCCGGGTTATGTGCTGACGCCTAATTCGCGCACTATCTCTTCAGGACTGCGCGAGTTCAAGAAGTTTATGCGTAGCTACAGCAAGGAGATTGATCCGGCATCCGAGGCGGTAAAGCAAAAACGTGACTATTCCGATATAGCTGTTGTCAATCATATTATCGGAGCAAATTTTACCTCTTGGAATGCGGTGAATATTCCAAGAATGGCGGCTATGAACCGGAGAGCCGTACCCAACGTGTCTAAATATGGCTCGGTGCTTTGCGAGTTCTTTTCGCGTCAGCCCATAGGACTGCGGTGTTACTATTCCTTGCATGGCTACTATAAAAAGAATTATCTTAAACCGCTTTACAGTGATTCCTTAGAGGAGTACAACCAGAAGAACGATACCAAATTTGTAAGCTGGTCAGAAATAAGCTTAAGCCGACGCTATCCTGATCAAGCCAGCGCCCAAACCCGTGCCGATTGGGAGGATTTTGTGCGTAATAACTTGGCCTTGGAGTGGATACGCTTCGACGATTCCGTCGCGCCGCTGTATCGGGAAATGCTGCGCCATAGACATGGCGATATCGCTAATATGAATCGACGCTACGGCGGCTGCAACTATGCTAGTTTTGATGAGGTGCCTTCCCCGCAAACCGCACCAAGTACCGGCGCCGCCCGTAGTGATTTCAACGCCTTTTTACAAGGTTACTTGGAACCGTCGAACAACAAGCTCTATGTCGTCCCCCTGCAAAATATAGAAATCTGCGGCCTGGATTTTGCCTACGAAGACTGGGTGCTTAGCCAATATGGCGGTGTCGCAGAAGCGGCGCACGCGCTGGGTACAGAATGGCAGCAGGCCAGTGATATACGAATGCCACAGCTGGATGTACATCGCTCTTATTTTCGGGACAATATCCGCGCCCTGCGCTGGGAATTTGTTACGCGTAACTATAAGACGGTGGCTGACTATATGCTGTTTCACGGGCGCGGCATAGTCAATACCATTATCTATTGCGGGCTTGCTATTTTGACTGCCTTGCTGGTCAATCCGCTGGCAGCCTATGCAATGAGCCGCTATAAAATGCCATCATCATATAAAATACTGCTCTTTTTAATGAGCACCATGGCCTTTCCTGCCATGGTCACAGCAATTCCCAGTTTTATCATGCTGCGTAGCTTGGGACTGTTAAATACCTTCGCCGCACTTATATTGCCCGGTATGGCCAATGGTTACTCTATATTCCTGCTGAAAGGATTTTTTGACGCCCAGCCGCAAGAACTATATGAAAGCGCTCAGCTTGATGGTGCCACCGAATGGGTGCTTTTCTGGAATATAACTATGAGCCTGTCTAAGCCCATCTTGGCAGTTATTGCCCTAAATGCCTTTACAGCAGCTTATTCCAACTTCATGTTCGCATTTGTGATTTGTCAAGACCAAAAGATGTGGACCATGATGGTCTGGCTCTATCAGCTGCAACAAAACAGTGGCCAGGCAGTCATGTATGCATCACTGGTAATCGCAGCCATACCTACATTCCTAATATTCCTATTCTGCCAGAATATCATCATGCGAGGTATCGTTGTGCCATCGGAAAAATAATTTGCCTCTTATGAAGCTATGCGGACAAGCTGTTTTATGCCGTGTTTTATAGCTGCGGCATAGAACTCTTGGCCTGCGCATTTAATACGTTTTGCGTCTTCTTATTCTTGCTCCGGCTGCCATTCACCTTCACAGACACGCCTCACCGGCCCGCTTTGAATTAGGTTAAACTGATTGTCTATCTGCGTCAAAATTTCGCCGCCAGGCATAGTGACGGTGATAGGCGAGCGGCAGAGCCCCAGTTTTTGAGCGGTTGCAGCGTTGGCGCAGGCACTGGAGCCGGAAGCCAAGGTATAGCCGGCACCACGCTCCCATACCTCTATGGCAATTTGCTGCGGTCCTAAGACACGCATAAATTGCACGTTGGCCTTTTCCGGAAACATGGGGTGATTTTCAAGCAGCGGGCCGAATTCCTTGGCCAGTTCAGCGCTGATCTCCTCACAAAGCACTATGCAATGCGGATTGCCTATATTTGCAGCACAAAAGACGAATTCTCTACCCTTGAGAACTATTTTTTCTCTGATTACTTCACGCGCCTCACCCAACATGGGTATGTCGCTGCTTAGGAACGAGACTCTTCCCATTTCCACCTGTATTTGCTCCCTTGGTTCTATCACCTTGGATTTTACTCTGCCGCCTAAGGTGTTAAGGTAGAAGGCCTCCTTTTTAACCATGCCTATATCATAGAGATAACGACTGAAAATTCGCAGGCCGTTGCCGCTTTTTTCAGCCTCGCTGCCGTCCGGATTATAGATGCGCAGCGCGCCCAGGCCGGCACGAGCGTCAGATTCCGCAATGCCGGCAGCATGGCAGATTTGAGCAAAGTCATCGCTGCCAGGCAAAAATGGACCCAGCAGTATGCCGTCCGAACCTACTCCGGTATGTCGTTCACAGACCGCAGCAATGCATTCTTCAGTCAATTTTTGCGTTAAATCGGCAGGATTAACAACCAGATAATCGTTGCCTAAACCATGGTACTTAATAAATTTCATTGCGTTTTACTTTGTTTGTTGTGGCTTGGTGTCCGAGAATTACCAGTTTCTCTTGCATTGAGCTCTTCGCGAATCACCTTCAGGCGTCGCATTCTGGCTTCATGCACAAATTCCAGTTCGCTGGCCAACAGCTCTTCCAAGCTGGTATGCATGGCTCTGCGCCTGTCCAGGAAAAACCTGGCCGCCGCCGCCATGCCACTGATTTCATGCAGTAAGCCCGTGCTCCGGATTTCGGCAAGCTGCTCTTTACTGAGAATATTGCTTATGTAGTCCTCATGCAGCAGCCGCATCAGGTTGCGATAGCGCTTGGCTACTTCCACAGCGAGCAGATGCGGGCGTCTGTAACTGGCATAAAAAGTGCCAAGGAATTTGACTATGCGATCGCGTTGCTGCATAGAGTCGAAACGCTGGCTGACCAGGTCTAACTGCGAGCAGGCAAAATTAAAGCTGGCACGGTCGCCAAAGGTCAGCTTCTCGATGGTTTCTACCGGTGAACGCCCAATTTTCAAACCATGGAGGAATGAGCGCAGGATTATTTTCTCTGCCAGTTCGCTGATTTTTTCCTCCCACTGTGCCAATCCCTTGCCTACCATGCCCAGGAAGGCCATGGCCAATCTGGCGGCACCATCAGGCTGTCGCAATATATGGTCGGCAACCATTAGTACCGGTGCATACAGTGCGCAGATGCGCTTCAGTTCCAAAAACAATGCGCCTTGTTGCCATTCACGCCCCTCTTTTATAGCAGAAAACTCCAGCATCATAAAGCGTTGTACTGCTTCCCCCAGGCTTTCAAGGGCATTGCTAAGCCAGCGTGTCAAGCTTTCTTCGTCCAGCTTTTCCTCTCGTACCAGGAGATGCAGGTGTGCCAGCACGGCGTTACGCTGTTTTTCCCTTGTGCTCCAGGCGCATAAGGCCTGTTGGCAAAGGATGCGGTCAGCATAGCTGGTCAGCGCCGGCCAGTATTCTTGCAAGGAGCTATCTGCAGCCCAGACTTCTACCCAGGACAGGAATTCTCGGCTTAAGCGCCGGCTTGGCATGGTTACTCGTAGTATTTCGCGGATGATTTCTGGATCAAGTTCACCCTCATTTTCCTTGAGATAAGCCAGTATCCATTTTTCGGTCTTTGCCGCAGAAAGCGTCCAAAGCACTCTCAGAGCCAGTTCCACGACAGTATCCACCACTTCCAAGCGCCGTCTATAGGCGTCTGCCGCTCTAGTCAAGGTCTGTGCGATTTGCGCTCGATTTAGGAGTTTGCAACGGTCCAAGATACTTAATTGCTGTTCGGAATACGGTACGAGGGCGGCAGAAACGCTGCTGTTCGCCTCCTTTTTGTCCTCCGGCAAAGCCTGTATTTCACCGGCCTCTTGCAAGAGTTTGCGATTGTATTCAAGCTCTTGAAAATACTCCTGCAAGGTTGCCCGTCCATAAAATTTTACCGGACTGCCCAGATACTGGGCAAGCAGCTTTTCGAATTCGGGCAGAGCGGCGTCAAAGGCCGACGGCTCCAGACTACGCGCCAGGCGCATTATCTTCGCTCTCTGCTCGTAACTTAGGTCCGGATTGAGATCGGACAAAGCGCGCAGGCTCTTTATAAGTTGGTCTAAAATACTGGAATCATTCATACTTGTAGATATCAGCGACCGGGCACAAACTCCTCTGGCGCATCTTTATCGGCCCAAGGACAGCCTGGATGCGAAGCGCTCGGGCAAGCCTTGCTCAAGTATTTTGGCCTGTGTGGCTTCGTAATCATACTCGGCACGGAGTATGTCCAGGGTACGCGTGGCCGGTTCATAGGTTACGGCGCAGGCTCGCGGATCGCCGTCCCTGGGCTGTCCAACCGAACCCACGTTGACCATGGTCTTGTCTATCAAGTCTAATACCGCACGACGGATAAAATCGACATAGGGCAATTCTCCGGGAGTATCTATGCCCACAAGAGGTGAATGGCTATGTCCGCAGAATGCTAAACTGACGTCCTGGTATTTGAAATTTGCTGCAAAAGTTTTTTCATCCAGGCAGTATCCCCATGCCTGCGGTATGAAGGAGCCATGCAGGCAAGTAAAGTGTTCAGTCACGATGCGCATAGGACGTTTTGAGAGCCAGCGTAAGTCATCCATGCTTAGGTTTCCCTGCGTCCAAGAGATGGCATCGCGTACTTCCTGGCGCAGTCTTTCCACTCTGGGGTCCATAAGCAGGGTTACATATTCGTCGTGATTGCCCATGACGGATTCTATTTCCAGCTCTTGAATGCGGTTGATGCATTCGCCGGGGTCCGGGCCGTAGCCGACTATGTCGCCTAAACAGTATATCTTGTCGCAACCCACTTCTTCGATCTTGGCCAGGATCGCATCAAGCGCTTCAATGTTACCATGAATATCGCTGATAAAAGCAATCTTGTTCACTGTGCCCATATCCTCTTTATGAGTTAAATTAATGGTTACGCCATAAATATGGCAAAAATGTGTTCTAAAGCGACAGCCTCTAAGGATTCAAGTTAACAAGCGCATCACTGCAAGTCTTGAAATCGCTCGCCGGCTCCAAGCTTATAATAAAACACGTTTTAGCTTCAATGCAAACGAAAAGGCATAACGGAATGTGGAGAAAAACTGTTTTCAATTTGATGTTGTTCCTGACCCTGGCATTTTTTCTGCTGTTTTTCTTCCTGCCTATCGTGCAGGTGTTGCGTGGTGGGGTTACAGACAGCCAAGGCAACCTGAGCGCCTTTTATCTGAAAGAGGTTTTCCTTAATCCGCTTTATCGCGAAGGCTTGTGCAATTCTTTTCTGATCGCGCTTTGCACTACTGCTCTGTCTTTGCTGTTGGCTTTGCCTCTGGCTTGGTTGTCGCAACGCTATGAATTCAGCGGCAAGCGTTTTCTCAGCTCATGCCTGCTGCTGCCCATGATCTTGGCACCCTTTGTCGGAGCACTAGGCATGCAGTGCATCTTTGGACGTTACGGAGCATTTAATATGCTGCTCTTGCGCCTGGGAATAATTGCCGCTGGTCAAGAGGTCGATTGGATGGCCGGTGGTTTTGCTGCCGTGGTAGTACTGGAGGCGCTGCACCTGTTCCCTATACTGTACTTGAATGTAGTTGCCGCTTTGGCTAATGTTGATCCCAGTCTATTGGAGGCCGCCGCCGACTACGGCTGCGTCGGTTTCAAACGTTTTTGGCGCATCACCCTGCCGCTGGTCATGCCTGGGGTATTTGCCGGCAGTACCCTGGTCTTTATTTGGTCTTTCACCGAGCTGGGTACTCCCCTGATGCTGCACTATGGGCGCATCACGGCGGTGCAGATATATTCCGGGCTTAACGAATTGGGAAGCAATCCCATGCCCTATGCTTTGGTGGCCCTGATGATGCTCCTCTCATGTGCCGTTTATCTGTTGGCTAAGTTCGGCTTTGGAACCCAGGCTCACGCCATGGTTAGCAAGGCTGGCCAAGCCGCTAGAGGACAGCGCCTAAGCGGTTGGAAGAACCTGTTGGTAGTCGCCAGCTTTAGCGTAGTTATCCTGTTCAGCATTATGCCGCATTTGGGTGTTTTGGGCATGGCATTTGGCAAAAGCTGGTACCGCAGCATCCTGCCAGAGTCCCTGGGCTTGCAGCATTTTCAGGCCGCTTTGAGTCATAGCCTGACCATACCGAGCATTGCCAATAGTATGCGCTATGCCAGCTTGGCGTTGCTGCTCTGCTTGTTGTTAGGGGTTTTCATCGCCTATGCAGTAGTGCGCGGCAAGGGCAAATGGACTGTGCTTCTGGATGCCTGTGCGATGTTGCCGCTGGCCGTGCCCGGCCTGGTGCTTGCCTTCGGTTATATGGCGCTGGCGCAGAAAGGACATATCTTCCACTGTTTTGATCCGGTGCAGAATCCTACCGTATTGCTGGTGGTTGCCTATGCAGTGCGTCGCTTGCCTTATATAGTGCGTGCCGCCGCCGCCGGCCTGCAACAGACCTCGGTTAGCTTCGAAGAAGCTGCCGCCAGCCTGGGTGCAAGCCCATTTGTCGCTTTCAGACGTATCACTGTACCGCTTATCGCAGCAAACCTGATTGCCGGCAGCATCCTTGCTTTCAGTTTTTCCATGCTAGAAGTCTCCGACTCGTTGGTGTTGGCGCACAAAGCGGCCTTCTTTCCTATCACCAAAGCCATCTTCGAACTGTCCATGCTGCTGGGGCAGGGACCCAGCCTGGCTTCCGCACTGGGATTGTGGACCATGGCTTTCCTCGCCCTCTCCATGCTGGCGGCATCTGGTTTGCTGGGTAAGAGCATGGGCGCAATTTTCAAAGCCTGATAAAGCATTGTGTCAGCAGTGCAGCGTACAATTTTACCATGCCCTTAACCCGTAAAAAAACGCGTGTTTTACTTTTGGACTGCGCCCCTTTTTGCGGCGGGGCCCAGGAGAGTTTCTGGAGCCTGGCTCAGATGCTTTTTGAACAAGGCAACCCGCTGTTTCTGCTTAGCGCTGACCGCAGCCGCTTTGGACTCTTAGCTCGCGCTCAGCAGGTCGGATTGCCGCATGCTGGCTTTGAATGTCGGCATTGGAGCCTTAGCCTGGCCGGATTGATGCAATTCAGGCATGATGCACTTAGCTTTGAGCCGCTTTTGAAGAACAGCCTGTCTGAATTCAAACCGGACCTGATCCATGCCAATACTCTGCGTTCAGCCTTGCTGCTCAAACGGCAACAGTGCCGAGATATTCCGGTCTTGTTGCACGACCGCGATCTGAAAGCACCCTTCATAAGCTTGCATATAGCCGCACGACGCATCCATACACTTATAGCAGTATCCGCTGCAACTGCGGAAAAATGGCGCTCTTTGCTTCCGTCCGAAAATATTCATGTGGTTTACAATGGTTTATCGCTGCCGGAACTGGAAACGGCGCCATTCGAAACACGGACTGGCTTCTGTATACTGCAAGTGGCTGATCTGTTGCCTTGGAAAAATCATCGCCTTTTTCTGCAAGTGTTGCGCAAACTATCAGGGCGTATTCCGGGTCTAAGAGCAATTATACGCGGCAGGCGGCGCGGCCGTGAATCGGCAAAGTTGCTCCAGGTTCTTGAGCAACAAGCCAGAGAGTTGAACTTGGAAGCCTGCCTGGAAATACGTACTGCCGATGGCGATGCCACAGCCGAATTGCAAGAGGCCGATTTGCTGATTTCTTGCAGCGAACAAGAGGCCTTTGGACGTAATATTATAGAGGCCTTGGCGCATGGTAAAGTAGTGGTGGCAGTGAAAGCCGCAGGCCCAGCGGAAATCTTGGCGCAATGTACGGCAGCCAGCCTATGTCCGCCTGACGCCGAAGCACTGGCACAGGCTGTCATGGCATGGCATGCCGATCAGAAATATCTGCATGCCGCCGAAGATGCCCGAAAATTTGCCGCTGAATTTTCCTTGGACAAACACCTGCAAAATATAAACTATGTCTACGATAAAATGATATATGAAGAAGGATAAGCGTAAATTCAAATGTCCCGGCTTAATATGCAGTTGTCAGAAATAGAATTCGAGTGCGCTTTTTTGTTTTATTTTCCGCGCCGTCCACTTCTTGATTTCCTTTCCAGCACCCTTCCTGTGACTTTAGGCTCGCCGCCGACCAATCTCCCGCCTTTGGTCTGTATGGTTATGCTGGTGCCTTTCTCCAAGCTGCCGCTGCTATGTCTCGCGGTTTCGCTCCCAGCGCTTTTTCGTACCAAGCTTTGATCCAAGCAAAAAGGACGCTGGTCTATCATCTGCCAACATTTTTGCCAAGCTTGTAAATCCTCGGGACGTTTTGGGAAGGCGGCTCCATCCAGCTTGTCCAAGCATTTGCTAATGGCCAACATGCTCAACATTTGTGTGTTTTGGCCATTCAAATCAAAGCCGAAGTCCTCCAGGTGATCACGGAAAAGATCATAATATTGCTTGGGACTGGGCAGCGCCGCCGCCGCCGCCGGTTCTATTCTGGCCTGTTGCTGAAATATCCAAAGTGGCCAGGCATCCGCCAGAAAATCATTGGCGAGTTCTTTCTTGCCCTGTCTGAAAAAATATTGGCAGAGGTTGGCTACGATCCAAGTCTGCTCAGCGGCTAAAGTCATGCTGGGAAAGTTGCGCGAGACGCCGAAAAGATCCGGAAAGGCCGGTGTCTTGTCTATTTGCAAGCTGGCAGCCAGCGCGAGACGTCCTAACTGTACGCTTTTGGCATCCTCCAGCACATCAGCCTGGCTAAGCAGCTCGGCCACCCAAGGCGAGAGCGGTAGTGTCGCTAATTCCTTGTTCTGCTGTAACTTGCTTAACAGAAATTCCAAGCTGAACTCATAGCGTTTGAGCAGATTCTGCTCTCCCTTGCCGGCATGCGCGGCGTAGCGCCGCATGGCCAAGGCACCTAGAGCGACACTCTCCAGCCTTGATTCCTCGCTGTAGGTTTCCTCTAGCGGACGGCGCATATCCGGATAAACCAAGGTGTGTATGAAGTCGCCGCTGCGTAGTTGCTGCCGCGTTAAATACATCATTATCTCATGGCAGGCCTGATTGTATTGTGCTTCAGCCAATAGGTCGCTTTCTAGTAGAGCCAAGCATAGTAAGGCGTTGTTGTGCACGCTGAGCATCATCCTTGGATCCTGTAATTTTTCGTCAGGCGCCAGTTCCTCTTCTTCGGTCACAAAACGCATGCTTTTATCTGCCGAGCTGCGACTCATATCCAATAGCGCTTTGACTATATTCTTGGAGGCGTCCATGAACTTTTTCTCGCCAGTCGCCTCGGCCAGTCGCGCCAGGGCTATGGCGAACTCAGCCCGGTCAGAGATGAATTCATATCCGTCGTTGCGACCGCTTTGCCATTCCGGAAACGGAGCACTAAAGCTGCCATCTTCCTCTAAATGGTCTAGCAGCCGGGTTGCCGCCGCAGTTGCCATAGTCAGTGGGTTATGGGCGCTCATGCCGCTTTGCACGGGGTGTCCGCGGAACAGCCTTTTGCAGCCCGTCTCGTCAGCATAGTAACTGTCGTATTCAAAGATGCAGATTCTACCTTCCTGATCGGAATTGGCCATAGTAAGCCAGTTCCCCAATGCTCCCCAGTTATCTTGCTCGGCGATGAAGTCGCCTATCTGCCTGACATTTAGTCGGCGTTGTGCATCAACCAAGTATCTGCCCATCATTTGCTCGGCTGTGAATGCAAAGCCTTCAGCAGGTCTGAACGCCAAGCCGTTCAGGCTGGTCATCATCACTTGGGAACGGGAGATGGAAAAGCCCTCTATGGGCAGAGCTACCTGCACTATATCCAAGCGCAATGCCGACCAGTGCCCGGGATTTTTCAGCTTTTCTTTCCAACTTTGAGGCAGTGGTTTGGAGTCGTTGGCAGCCTGTTCTCTTTGCAGGCGATTACGCATTAGCTCGGCATAGGCAGGCTCCCTATGTCTCAAAATAGTTATGGCCTGCCTCAGAGCGGATGAAAAATCATAGCCCAGGCCAAAGTAGGTTCTTTCCGGCCAGAAACCGTCGCCCAGGCTAATGAATATGCCTCTGGGCTGTTTGTCGTCGGGTGCAAAAGCTGATATCTTTTCTATCGGTGCATCATCTAGCAGGCCCTTTCGCAGGGCGGTACAGAGGATACGGCCATCATGGGTACTCAAAGTCAGCGGTTGCCGCACATGATCAAACCAAGGCACGCTGGGCATGCCGGTATCTGAGCCGGAACGTGGCTGCGAAAAAGCTGTCAAGGCAAGCAGACAAAAGAAAAGCGAGAAGCGTAACATGGATAAGCTCCGGAGATTTTCGAACCGGAAAAGCCAAAAAAGCCAACGTGAAACGAAAGGGCGGTTTTAGGGTTGTTGTTAAAGTGATTGCGCTTCTGGGCGGCTCAGAGCAGTTCGGCTATCTGCACCGCATTCAGAGCCGCTCCCTTGAGCAGTTGGTCGCCGCAAATAAACAAGGCCAGTGAACGCTCGCAGCTTAGGTCCGCACGTACCCGCCCCACCAAGACCTCGAAACGCTCATTGCTTTCCGAAGGCATGGGGAAATGATTGTTGGCAGCGTCATTTACCAGTTTTATCCCCGGCGCATTTTGCAGAGCTTCCAATGCTTCTTCGACGCTGACCTGGCGTTCCTGTTCTATGACGATGGACTCAGCATGGGAACGTAATACCGGCACCCGAATGCAGGTAGGACAGACTCGTATGTTTGGATCGTGTAGTATCTTCCTGGTTTCGTAGACCATTTTCATTTCTTCGCTGTTATAGCCGTTAGCACCTATGGCGGTGTTATGGCTAAACAGGTTGAAAGCATATTGATGCTGGAAGAAATGCGGCTTGAGTTCCTTGCCATCCAGATAATCACGCGTCTGATTGGCCAGCTCGTCCATGCCCTTGGCACCTGCACCGCTGGCACTCTGATAGGTGCTGACTACGATGCGCTTGATGGGTGAAAGATCATGCAGGGGCTTGAGCGCAACCAACATGATGGTAGTAGTACAATTGGGGTTGGCAATGATGCCATTGTGATGCTTGACGTCCTCAGGATTGACCTCCGGCACCACCAGCGGCACATCGTCACGCATCCTGAAAGCGCTGGAGTTGTCAACCACTACCGCACCGGCCTTTACCGCATAGGGTGCCAGTTCACGGCTGATGTCACCACCGGCGCTGAAGAGAGCAATGTCAATGCCTTCAAATGAGTCGGCCCCTAGCTCCTCTACGCGTAAATTCTGCCCCATGCAATGCATCATCTTGCCCGCTGAACGGGAAGAGGCTAAAAGGCGCAAGCTTTTGATGGGGAAATTGCGTTTTTCCAGTGTCTTCTGCATTTCCACACCAACTGCGCCGGTGGCGCCGACTATGGCAACATTAAACTTGCGACTCATAATTGCTTCTCCTAAATAGCATGAATTCCCACCTGACATGCTCAGGCGGGGACTGATAAAGCCAAGAGCTCCAAAGCCTGAAAAGACGATTGCATAATATAATGCAGAAAAAAGACCTGCCGCTAGCTCTAATATGTGCTGGCTCCGAGCTGTGCCGTAAATATACGCGGCACCACAGAACCAACACCGGCACCTTTCATCATCTTCCCAATTTGCATCTGCGCTGGCATAGGACAAAAGACATGACATATCATAAAAAACAGCTAATTTTTATTAGTGTTAAAAGTTAGCAAAATGTTAATAACTTTTACTTTTCATTAAGGTTCAATACATTAAGCCCTACCAGCCTAGGAAAATATTTTTTGTCTCTTAAAAAGCTCTTTTTTGTGCAAATAAAAAAGCTGTTTTTTCACAAAATTTTTATCTTTACAAGATATCAAGTACTTACAGATATTCTTGTCATATTGCCTTCCCCTTTTCAAAAAATATCACTTGCCAAATTGCAAAAGGCTGTTAATTTTATTGGTGACAAATTTATCAGCGGATTCGGCTTGTCTTGTACTTCAGGCCGATTCCCACAGTCTGATTTTAGGATATATATGCAGAACAATTTATCAGTCGAAAAAATTTGGCAGGCCTGCTCGGAGCGCATTCGTCAGGAGCTTGATGCAGCTACCTATGCTCTATGGATTGCTGACATCGTGCCGCTACGTTTGCAAGACCAGCACTTTGTGCTGGGTGTCTCAGAAAATCTCTTCACCGATTGGCTTTCTGATAACTATGGCGAACTTATTGCCACAGAAATCAGCAGCGAATTAGGCCGTGAGACTAAGATACTCTTCGAGAAAGGACATGAGCCTGCGACTGTCGAGCCGGAGAAATGTCTGCCGCCCATGCCGCAGATGAACCCGATCGAGGAAAAGCCGGCACCGAAACGCTTCAATCTGCGTTATACTTTTGACTCTTTCGTGGTTGGCGACAGCAACAGCTTTGCACATGGCGCATGTCAGGCCATTTCCGGGTCGCCAGGCGTGGTCTATAATCCGCTTTTCATTCACAGCCCCACGGGTCTGGGCAAGACTCATCTGCTGCAAGCTGTCGCACAGGAGGTCTGCAAACGTAAGGCCAATGCCAAAGTAGAGTATCTCTTCAGTGAAGAGTTCTGCAACTTGTATATTGACGCCATCAATCGCAAAACCTTGCCTGAGTTCCGCAATCACTTTCGTAATGTCGATGTCCTGTTGATTGACGATGTACACTTCTTTGCCGGCAAAGAAGGACTGCAAGAGGTCTTTTTCCATACTTTCAACGTGCTCTATAACTCCCATAAGCAGATCGTACTAACTTCGGATCGGCCCCCCAGCGAAATCGGCAGGCTCGAAAAACGCCTGGTCTCGCGTTTTGAGTGCGGTCTTACCGTTGATATACAGTCGCCCAACCTGGAGACCCGTATTGCTATCCTGCGTCAGAAGCAGAATGACCATAGCGTTAAGTTCAGTGATAAGATATTGCAGCACCTTGCTGGCAGAGTAAAATCAAACATACGTCGCTTGGAAGGTGCGCTTTTGCAGTTGGTGTACTATGTGACTGTGACCAATGGCAGAGCAAGCGATATGAGCACAAATTTGGCTGACTCACTGCTGGCAGGACTATTTGCAGAAGAGGCTCGCCCCAGCATTAATATCGAGCAAATACAAAGAGTTGTAGCAGACTACTACGATATACGCTTGGCAGATATGAATAGCAAGCGAAGACCGGCAAACATTGCCTTCCCCAGGCAGATAGCCATGTATTTCTCACGCAAGCTTACTGAACTCTCACTGCCAGCCATCGCCGAACAATTCAGCCGTAATCATGCTACCGTATTGCATGCGGTAAATGCTGTCGAAGAAAAAATAGAAATGTCACCTAACTTGAAACGTGACCTTGCTATTATCGAAAAAAGGCTGAAAAGCTAGAGCTGCCGATAGCTGGCGGCTTTTCATTATAATCTTCGGCGCGTGGCATGGCTTGTGGCGTTGATCTATGACTTGTCTCACTCGTTTTTTGCCTAAAAGTCTTGGCCTGCTCTTGCAAGCCGGGCAAAAGGCATGATATTTGAAATGTGACTGAATTTTTCTGCGAGCAAGGACTTTGTCAAATAACGGAGTATTTTCAAATGGCAGTCGATTTAACTGTGAAGAATTATGGTGCGGGAATGAAGCTGCGCATCGCAGCGCAAAGCAGCTGGTTTCCGGGGCTGAGTAATGTCGAAATGGTCGAGCAAATAGCCGCCTACGGCTACAGCGCTTTCGAAAATCTGGACGCGGGCAAATGGGAGGACAAGGCGGCAGTGCGCGCCAAATGCATAGAGCTTGGAGTCAAGCCCGGCTGCATTTCTGGTGGCGGTACTATTAATGGTGACGGCCCGGTCAACTTAGGCTATCATGAGCAGTTTGAGCAGGAAGTACGCCAGGCTATTGTCAACGCCAAGGCTTTGGGCTCTGCCTGTTTGGTAGCACTCACCGGTGCTAACCGCGAACGTATTTGCTTTGAGCGGCAGATGGACAACCTGGTTATCGCCGGCATGCGCGTGGCACCCATGCTCGAGGACGCCGGTGTAACCCTGAATTTTGAGCTGCTTAATACCTTGGTAAGCCATCCTGGATATTTCCTGGTCTACTCCGAGCATGGTGCTGAAATGATAGACCGTATTGACAGCCCCAATGTCAAAATGCTCTTCGATGTCTATCATCAGCAGATCAGCGAAGGCAATGTAATCAATAATATCAAAAAATACATCAAGCAAATCGGTCACTTCCACTTTGCCGATAATCCGGGAAGAAACCAGCCCGGTACCGGTGAACTTAACTTCAAAAATATTTTCAAGGCCATTGCCGAAAGTGGCTACGAAGGTTTGGTGTCCGCCGAATTGAGTATGACCAAGGGCTGTAGCAGCGACGATGTCATGCGCATTATCGCAGAATGCGCTACTTGGTAAGGGAGAGCGTGTATGAAGCCGCCATCGGCGGCGTGGTGTGGCCTGGTCATGCGTATATTCGACGTACATACACATGTGTTCCCTGAGAAAATAGCCGCCCGTGCATTGCGACATCTGCAAGAGGTGTCGCATGAGCTGCCCGTCTTTTCCGATGGCACCCGGCCTGGACAGCTGGCCAATGCTGCTAAGGCAGGCATTTCGGGCATGCTTAATTGCCCGGTGGTTACCAATGCCGGGCAGATGCGTTCGGTGAATGACTGGGTGGCATCTTGGCATGCTTGGCCTTATCTTTCCTTGGGAGGTATCTGTCCTGAAGCCGAAGACCTGCTGCCTGAGCTGCAACGTATCCGGCAGCTTGGATTGCCCGGCATTAAATTGCATCCGGAGTATCAGAGCTTTAATCCGCTGGAAGAGCGTATGCAGCCGGTTTGGCAGACCTGCCAAGATTTGAACCTGATAGTATTTTTTCATGCCGGCAATGATATCGGCTTCCCTGAACCCGGGCACTCAAAACCGGCAGATTTCGCCGAGCTGGCGCAAAAATACCCGCGCTTGCGCGTTGTATGCGCTCACATGGGTGGCTGGCGCAAATGGGATGAGGTGGAACGAGACCTGGTCGGCACAAATGTCTATCTGGACACTTCTTTCGCCTTGTCTTATATGCCTGAACAAGAACAATTCAGGAGAATCATCGAGAAACACGGCACGGAACGCATACTGTTTGGTAGCGATTCTCCTTGGCAAAACCTGTGGACCGCAGTAAACGAAATATTGCTGCTACAGCTTCCAAAAGAAGAGCAAGATAAGATTCTGTGGCAAAATGCCGCCGATCTTTTTGAGTTGGAAGAAAAATGTGAATGCTGAACAAAATAGTGACCCGCGACGGCGATTGCTCCTGCTTAGTGATGCAGAATTGTTGCAGCTTTGCCGTACTGACACCATGCGCGGTACCGGGCCGGGAGGCCAGAAACGCAATAAAACCGAATCGGCAGCACGCGTGACGCATATGGAAAGCGGCATCAGTGCTTTTGACGATCAGACACGCTCGCAACATCAAAATCGACACCGGGCACTGGCTAAGCTGCGAAACGAATTGGCTATCAAGATGCGACAGCCGGCACAAGCTTGGACAGAGCCGTTGCCTGCTCTGAAATCACCTATATATCCGCTCTGGCTGGCCTGCGTCTTTGATGCACTGCACGCCAGTGACTTCGGCTTGGCTGAGGCCGCCGCCATCCTGCATAGCAGTAGTGGCAGACTTAGCAAGGACCTCGCCCGAGACCCCAGGGCATGCCAAATCATCAATCAGGAACGCCAAAAAAGAGGCTTGCACCCACTGCGCTGGAATTGAGCGTACATAGAGGGCATCCAAAAAGGCATTATAGGCTGACGGATAGAAAAGCATTATAATCTGCGTAATCTGCGGATAAAATATGCCCGGAACCCTTTTTGGGCGGGGTCTACATAGTGGTAACAGCGTCAATGTCAAAGATGCGGATAGAACCCAACTGCACAGGCAAGCCAAGTTGGCGAGAAGTAAGCTGTCCGATAAGGTTCTTCTTCTTTTTCCCCTTCTTTTTTCTCTATTTCTTCTCCGTTATCATGCTTCACTTTATCAAGGAATTAGCCTATTCGGCCGGTCAGCTGGCGCGGCGTCTGCGTCAAGACATAAGTCTTTCCAATTTACGGATCAGCGGTAAGGCAAATGATAAGGACTTGGTTACACTGGCTGACCGTCAAGTCGAGGATTTTGTCATTGACAAAATCAGAAAGCAATATCCTGATCACGATATACTTGCTGAAGAAAGCGGTCTCGCCGGCTTGGTTTCACCTTATCGCTGGGTTATAGACCCGATAGACGGCACCGCTTCTTACATACATGATCAGCCAGGCTATTGTGTTTCCATTGCCTTGCAACATCAAGGCTGTGTCAAGTATGCCGCCATATATGCTCCTGTTTTCGATCAGCTATATCATGCCGAGCTAGGCGGCGGTGCATTTTGCAATGACGAGCCCATTCAGGTCATTGATCACGGCAACTTGTCGCAGTCCCATGTGGCCACTGGCTTTTCATGCCTGCGTGCCGGCTGGCAAGAGTGTAACAACTTACCTTATTTTTGTGCTGTTGCACAAGAAGCCCGAGAGGTGCGCCGCTATGGCTCAGCTGCTCTGGACCTCTGTTGGCTAGCCGCCGGTAAAGTCGATGCCTTTTGGGAGCTTAACCTGCAAATCTATGATATTGCAGCAGGCCTGCTGATAGTTAATGAGGCCGGCGGAAAAATATGTGATCTGCAAGGCGGAGACGACTTCCCACGACAAGGAATGCTCGCCAGCAATAGCGAAACCATGCAGAAAACCCTGCTGAAATTCTTCAAGGGATACAAAAGACCACAAAACTAAATGATCCTGCTAAAAACAGTTAATGTGCCAGGTTTTGTGATGGACTTAGAGTGAACTGGTGTCCACAACCCATTTTTGCCCGCAGGTTTTAAGATCAGGAATCGGAATGTATACCCTGCTTAAGGACTTGCACTGTAAGCTCTTTGCTATGCTTAACCTCAAGTTTTGGCTTGGGGAAAGAATTCCTCCAAAGACAGCGCCTTGTAAAGGCACAACCCCGTAGGCAACTAGCCGCTAGTTGCCCCAAACTGAGCTGCCAAAATTTTATCCATCAAATTTCATATCACAATATTTCGCATATACTAAAAAATATAAGGCATAAGAAAAGTGAGCAGCGCTCTGTTGGATGTGGGCAGGTCGGGTACCTTTATTTTCATTCTTTAAACAAAAACTGCTTGAACCTTTTTGAATTCAAGCGGTTTAAATGGTACCTGGGAGAGGAGCCTAAGCTCTACAAAAGTGTTGGGAGAATATGCGATGTTAGACTCATTGTCCCATCGGGCATTTTACTTCTGTTTCTCACAGGCTGTTTTTTCGCCTCGGGCATGATGATAGGCTTTACAAGCTTTGCAGTCTCCATGTCGCGGACACCCCGGCCAAGTGCAGGGGCAGTCTGTCTTGATCTCTGTCTTGTTCATTTCGGGTCTCCTAACAGTGTAGTTGAAAGTTAATTACTTCTTGCCGAGTTGCTTCCATTTAGGCTTGATGGTGCAGATGATGCTGTCTTACAATCTAGCTGCCAAACTTAAGTGAAAAACACTGGAAATAATTTACAACCTTCTGTTTTGTAGTGAATTATGATATCATCAAAAAACCACAATCCTACTTAGCAACGAGGTTGTCAATACCTAATTTATGCTGTGTTCTGAAGAAAGCAATTCGAATGATGGCTTTTTGATTCGGAACATTATTTCTTGCGTTGTTTTTCTGCGGGAAAATGCCTGAAATCTTTTTTAAAAAGTTTGTAAAAAATTCACATTCATCCCATAGGCAGCAAAAAACGGCATATTTAGCCGGATTTCACGTTTAACAAAACCGTTTTTCCCAAAAGGCCATTTTCGATTTTTAATTTCACCGCCAAGGTCGCCAAGGCCGCCAAGCTTCTTTTTCATCCCCTTTTCTTTGTGTTCTTTGTGTTCTTTGGTTAAGCCGGCTATACCGGCGTGTTCTATGCAGTTGAGAGGTACTGCACATGTTAATTGTTCGTTCAACATGTAGTTGCGCCCCGGCGTGCGGCGGTGACAAGGCACGCGAAACGAGGCGGTC
>JAAZKR010000262.1 GCA_012799725.1 Oligosphaeraceae bacterium
GGACGCGAAGAATGCCAGGAAAAGGGGATGAAAAAGAAGCTTGGCGACCTTGGCGGTGAAATTAAAAATCGAAAATGGCCTTTTGGGAAAAACGGTTTTGTTAAGCGTGAAATTGAACCAATTATGCCGTTTTTTACCGCTTATGGGATGGCTGTGAAAGTTTTTTATAGGCCAAGGGGCTTCCGACCGACCCGACCTGTCATGCCGCAATCAGTCGGAGAACTGCGAATTTGTGTGCAATCTCATCTGCCAAGGCAACGACTACACAAGGAATTCATTTTTCTTCGGCAGAGAATTCGATTTTACGAATATCCAAATCATCAAACCAGACGACATCTTTTTGTTCATCTTTCCCGAATCGGCTGTACAGCAAGCATACCAATCTTCCGGCATCTCCCTCGGGCACTCGCACATAGCCTGTACCCTGTACCCAGTCCTTGTCGGCACCGGGGAAGCGAATCACAAAACTGGCCTCCTGCAGCTGCCTCCAGGCGCCGGTTTCTGTTTGCCAGCGGATTTCACAGGACGGTTTGCTTTCTCCTTGTGCCTTTGCCCATACAGATATCTTGAAGTACTCACCAGGCTTTACAGGAAATGACTGCAATTGAGTTCCTTCCAGGACTCCATTGAACCGCAAGGCGCCACCTGTACGCCCCCCTGTATTGTCTGCCCCCATCGTTCCCTTGGACCAATCTGCCAACCACTCCGAGTATCCCTCTTTGCCTTTGGACATATCCCCGTTGACGGCGAGATTTTCATTTGACAACAGACCATTTTGGATTGGGTCCTGTCCAAATTTCAAGGCTTGCAGGACTTCCGGGATGAATTTCTCCCAAGGTTCACCTGTGGCAATTCCGGTTTTTTCACCGCCAGGCCAGAATTTTCCTCGTTCACCATAAAGCCATATATATTCATCGGTGTTATAACAGGCCAACTCCAGCTGACGGCAGAGATCCTTTGCTCCACGTTCCATATAAACATCCAAAAACATCCCGTAGCCGAAATCCACATGGGTTCGGTATGCAGGATGAAGTTCTTCGGGTATCAGCCGGAGTGCCAGGCAGGAACTGCCTTTCATCTGACGTGCGAGGCCATAGTAATGGTCCGCAGTGATAAAATGATAGGCCGCTTCCGGGGCAACAATGATGCGTGTGGGAAAATTGATGGCGGAAAGCCATCCGTTGGCAAACTCGGCAAGCAAATTGAAATCAGCATTCTCCAAAATAGCGGAGATGTCATCGACAAATTCTATCTGCGCACAACCCCGGAAGCACCATTCCCACAAACCGAAGGTCAATAGTACTGCCTCGGGAAATTCTTCCCGAATCACTTTCATAAACGCAGTGCCTCGCTCCCTTGCCTTTTGCGCAGTTTCGGCATAAGAATGCCCCAGCCCGGGCTGGAAATTATACGGTCTCGCCGCAGTATATGGTTCGGGGTCAAAGCAAAACCCCTTGGCACCCGCCAGACGGGCATAACGGGCCAGCAGACGGGTGTTATGCAGGATGGCAGACCAGCCTTCATCATCGAACCAGGAAATATCTTCAGGATTGCTCCAGATCATGGCAAACAATTCCCTGGGGGTTTCCTGAAGCATCCCAGCTATTTTCTGCAAGTTCGGCTTCAAAGCCTCAAAACCGGCTTCCTCATAGCGACGCCTGGTCAATATCATCCCCCCTTGAAATCTCCCCTGGGAATCCGTACCATCCAGGCAGAACACATATCCCGCAAAAGGAAGGTTTTTCATGGCATCGAATTCGGCCACAAAGCGATTGGTCTCAGGTGTATCCCATCCGTAATAAATCACTTTCTTGGCAGGGCGGGGCGCCGCAGACAAGAGAAGGCAAGAAAAAGCTACGAAAAATATGAATGGTCGCCTGGGGATAATTTGCATGATCAAGCTTACTGTATCAAAACAAAACAACGGATATAAGTATTGAATGAAGGTTTGGTTTGTCCCTTTTGGGGAAAACTATCCTCTGGAAAAGTTTCAGAATGCGCCTGGAATTCGTGCAGAACCTAAGGCCTGCACGAATTCCAGTATGAGGCCTCAATATCCCCAGACAGCATCCGCGTAGCCATTCCTGTAGCCTCTCAGAATACAGGCATGAGTTAGGGAGCCGCCGGAATTTCTCATCCAATCTAATGGTTGTCCCTCGACATGGCCATCCGTAAAAGCAAAATTCACGGTGCCTATTTTTCCATATTTGGTTACCGCACCCGCATCGCCACCGTCTGACCCGCCGCCACCGCCATGACGGAAAGCATAGCCATAGGCGACATCGGGGGTGGGGTTCAGGCGAATAGCCCCATCCCCCAGAAGAAGCGCTTGACTCGCAGAGATCATTTGGGAAAAACGGTTGCAGGGACGATTGGCGTTGTTCCCCATACCAACCAAGCACATATTCGCAGCGTAGTGTCCCATCGGGAAACCATTTGTTGGGGATGTGTAGTCTCCGACGGGACGGCTCTCCGCAGGGCATGCAAACGTCCTATCCGCGCCGGCGCATTGATAGACATAACCCGACTGTAGGCGAATATTTTGCGGCTCATTGGCATAACGATACAGCACGGGCGGCCAAACATCACCCCAGCCATGGCCGGAACCAATAGGCTGGCGGACGGCGGGCAGAATCCAATCGTCATAATCACCGCCGTAAAGCTGGAACCAAAGAGACAGCTGCTTTAAATTGTTCTTGCAGGATGTGTCTTGTGCTTTACTGCGCGCCTTGGTCAAAGCAGGCAACAGCATGGATGCCAAAATCGCAATGATAGCAATTACAACGAGCAGTTCAATCAAGGTAAATTTTCTTCTCTTTTTCATTGTGACAAACCTTTTTTCTTTCAGTTGTTTTAGTATCAAACCATTTTTTTCTTTCTATCTGCTGGTTTTTTTCATAGTGTCAACCTTTTTCTTTGATGTTATTGTTTGCGTCAAAAAAGAATATAAAACAGTAAATTTGATTGTTTTAATCACACTATAGACGATAATTTTGAAAAATCAAGACAATTGACGTTTTTTTTGGCGATTTTCGTTTTTTCGATCAAGACCGTTTTGGTTTCTCCTTTTTGGTTTTCAACGGCAGCCCGCTCCGGACTGCTGTTGTCTGATTTTTTATTTTTCTTGATTTGCAGGCAGCATCTGTGCTGGGACGACGAACATCATCTTGTACCCGCGAATGGCTGTCGCTGTCTGTCTTGCCAACAAGCTCTGATGAATTATTCCAGCAATTGTGGGGCTTTTAGTAATCCGAACGGACGAGACGGATAGCGGGCACACCCATAACGACGTTTAAGCAACAGTCCGAGATTGCTTGCGAGTGTTACGGTAATTTCATTGGTTCCCTTGGCATTCCAAGTTGCTTTTTGCAAA
>JAAZKR010000263.1 GCA_012799725.1 Oligosphaeraceae bacterium
AGATAACCGCAAAGGACGCAAAGATAACCGCAAAGAACGCAAAGATAACCGCAAAGAACGCAAAGATAACCGCAAAGGACGCAAAGATAACCGCAAAGGACGCAAAGATAACCGCAAAGAACGCAAAGAACGCAAAGAAAAGGGGATGAAAAAGAAGCTTGGTGACCTTGGCGGGTGAAATTAAAAATCGAAAATGGCCTTTTTGGAAAAACGGTTTTGTTAAGCGAGAAATTGAACCAATTTTGCCGCTTTTTACCGCTTATGGGATGACTGTGAATGAGTTTCAAAAAAATCTACTTTGGTACAGACTTGTACAGCGCCGACGGCGAAGTACCCCCTGATACTATTATTATTGGATTTGAAAACAAACGGGCATATCTCAGAAAAGATGTTCATGAAAATCGCTAGAGACATGCTATCAGACTTTTGGAAATTTGATTTTTGGCTGCGAAAGTAATGCCGCAAACAAACCGGAAAAACACCGGAAAACAGACCCTGCTGGCACCAAGTTGAAAAATCGGTGTCAAAGAAAACAATTGCGTTATTGCGAAGAAATCCGCATATCTTATTCACTTGTTTGGAGATGCAAAAGGGATGATTAAAACAATTGAAGTGCAGAAGTCCTTTGGCTCTTCTCTAGCAGTTGACCGAGTTTCTTTCGAGGTCAAAAAAGGAGAGGTGCTGGGCTTTCTGGGGCCCAATGGCGCTGGCAAGTCGACTACCATGCGCATGATCACAGGCTTTTTACCATTGTCCGGCGGCAAGATTATAATTGGGGGCTATGACATAGAAGAGCAGCCTTTACAGGCCAAGCGTCTCATGGGTTATTTGCCTGAAAACGCACCGGCCTATACCGACATGCCGGTGCTCAGCTTCCTGCAATTTATCGCCAAGATCCGCGGTTTGCGAGGAAGCGATGTTGATGCTGCGGTCGAAAAGGCCATTGCCACCTGTCATCTTGAAAAGGTACGCTATCAGATTATCGATACACTTTCCAAGGGATATTTACACCGGGTTTGCTTCGCACAAGCCATATTGCATGATCCGCCTGTCCTTATTCTTGATGAACCCACTGATGGACTGGATCCGAATCAGAAGCACGAAATGCGCGAGCTTATCAAAGAGATGGGCAAGCAGAAGGCCATTATTGTTTCCACTCACATATTGGAAGAGGTCGAAGCGATTTGTACGCGAGTGATTATCATCGATCAAGGCAAGCTGGTGTTTAATGGCAGCCCGGATGAGCTGCTGGCCCAGTCACCGCAAGCAGGGTTGGTGCACTTGCGTGTGCAGGGACGCAAGATCGAAGAGCTGCGCACGAAATTGCAAGAACTACCCAGCCTGGGCAACGTCAGCATCAACGAGGGGAAAGACGGCAGCTTGACGGCAACGCTTACAGCCAAATCCGACAAAAAATTGTCAGCTGCCAAGGTCGCCAAGCTTATGCAGGAGGCAAACTGGGACTTTGATGAGCTATATACCGGCAAAGGACGCCTGGATGAAGTTTTCCGGCGCATTACCAGCCTGGACAGCGCCGAGGAGGTGAAAAAATGAGAAACACCATGATCATAGCAAAACGAGAGCTGGGCAGCTATTTTGCTTCGCCGGTGGCATATGTATTTCTCGTTATTTTCTTGTTGTTGACTGGGTTCTTCACCTTTATGATGGGACATTTCTTTTTGCGCAATGAGGCCAGTTTGCTGAGCTTCTTTGTTTGGCATCCTTGGCTTTACATGTTACTGGTGCCGGCAGTGGGCATGCGTCTTTGGTCTGAAGAGCTGCGCATGGGTACGGTGGAGCTGCTTTTTACCATGCCTATCACCCCGAGTCAGGCTATTTGGGGTAAGTTTTTGGCCGGCTGGGCATTTCTCGGCTTGGCCTTGCTTCTTACTCTGCCCATGGTCTTTACCGTATATTATTTGGGCGAGCCTGACGGCGGCCCTATTTTTACCGGCTACATAGGCAGTTTTTTGATGGCCGGCGCCTATCTGGCTATCAGCGGCATGACTTCAGCCTGTACGCGCAACCAAGTTATCAGCTTTATCACTTCGGTAGTTATCTGCTTGTTGCTGGTGCTGGCCGGCTATCCCCCGGTCACTAACATATTGCTCAAGTGGGGCGCACCTAACAGCTTGGTAGAATTTGCCGCCGGACTGAGCATCGTATTTCATTTTGAAAGCATGCAGCGAGGTGTGCTCGACCTTAGGGACCTGGTCTACTTCTGCTCGCTTATCGCCTTTGCCATCTTCACAACCGGTGTGGTGCTCAAAAGCAGACGAGCATAACGGGCAGAAATTTCTGAAAGGAGCAATGAAAACACATGAGCATGAAAAAAAAGAAACTGACCGCCACGATGAGCTCCTTGGCAGGAGTGATCATCTTTGCGCTCATCGTCATAATCATAAACCGGCTCTTTACCCCGGTAAATGTGCGTCTGGATTGTACTGACGGCAAGGTCTATACCCTTTCACGGGGAACCAGGCAAATATTGCAGAACCTTGACAAACATGTCAGCATCAGGTTCTATTATTCCCGGGACGTGGCTAATATGCCGGTGTATCTCAAAACCTATGCCTCCAGAGTGGAAGACCTGCTCAATGAATATAAAAGATTGGGCGGCAAAAATCTGGATGTGAAAAAACTTAATCCCAAGCCGGACTCTGACGAGGAGGATTCCGCTAATATGGACGGCATCAGCGGACATTCCACTGACAGCATGGGCATGGGGGATCGAATCTACTTGGGCATTGCGGTGAGCTGCGCCGGCAAGGTGCTCACGCTGCCTTTCCTCAGCCCGGATAAAGAGCCGCTGCTGGAATACGAACTATCCAGAGCCATCTCACAAGTACAGGTTTCCAAAAAGCCACGCTTGGGCGTGATGAGTTCCATGCCGGTCATGGGCGGCATTGATAATCCGCAGGCCATGATGATGGGACAGGGCGGCATGAAGCCGGCCTGGGCAATAATAAATGAGCTCAAGCAGACCTTTGAAGTGAGTGAGTTGCCTATGGACAGCGAAAGCATCTCCGATGATATCAGCTTGGTGATGCTTATACACCCCAAGGAACTCTCGGAGGCTACTGCGTTTGCGCTGGATCAATTTGTCCTGCGTGGTGGACGCCTGCTTGCTTTCCTTGATCCGCTTTGTATGGTGGATATGCAGAATCAGCAAAGGCAGCAGTATATGCCGCCTATGCCATCCAATCTGGATCGGCTTCTGCCGACTTGGGGCCTTAACTTCGATCCCGGCAAGGTGGTAGTGGATCGTAAACTGGCTACGCGTATACGAACAGGGCAGGGGGCAGATGTGCTGCCTACTGTCATTAGCTTGGGCAAGGAGGAAATCAGCAGCGAGGATCCGGCTACCGCCGCCCTGAGCAACATGCTGGTCTTCTGTGCCGGCGCTTTTAGCGGTGATGGCGCCGAAGGCCTGAGCAAAACCGTGCTGCTGCGAAGCTCCAGTGATGTGCAGCTCATGGAAAGCTTTATGACCCAGCGCAGCGGCGATGATATTTTGCGCAGCTTCCGTTCAGACGATCTCCGCAAAGAATTGGCCGTTAAATTGGTGGGCAATTTCAAAACTGCATTTCCACAGGGCAAGCCGGGCAAGGAGGGCAAGGAGGGCGAGGAGCAGCCTGACAATGCCTCTTATTTGACTGAATCCAGCCAGCCCGGTGCCGTGGTGCTGGTGGCAGATGCCGATATGCTATATGACGCTTTCAGTGTGACTAGCGCCAATATCTTTGGTCAAACCATCGTGCAGCCCATTAATGACAACCTGAATTTCACTTTGAATATGGTGGAAAATCTGCTGGGTGACACGGCACTTTTCCAAGTGCGTTCCAGAGCTACCGCTACCAGGCCATTCACCAGAGTGCGTAACTTGCAGGCCGCCGCTGAAAAGCGCTTCCAGGACAAGATCGCGCGCATCGAGTCGGAATTGCAACAAGTGCGTCAGGATATTAATGACTTGCAGCGCAAGCGCCAGCCTGGCGAGCGCGAACTGCTCTCGCGAGAACAACGCGAGCTGCTCGGCAAGTTCAGAAAAAAGGAGGCTGAGGCCAAGCAGGAACTCAAGCAGGTACGCAAGCAATTGCGCCAGGATATAGATGATCTTGAGAACAATATCATGCTGGTCAATATCGCTCTTATGCCCCTGCTTGTGATTGTGGGAGGCATCATCTTTGCAGTGGTTAAACGCAGAAGGAATGTGCGTCGATGAAAAAGAAACAGCTTATAACTTTGATTGTTGCCGCAGTGCTGCTTGGTGCTATCTACTGGTGGCAGAATTCTACTCGCAGCTCTGACTGGTATGGCGGTGAAGGTGCCGTCAGTGAACTCATTATGCCAGATTTCCAGTTCGAAAAAGTCTATAGTGTGCGCTTGGAAAAGGCAAATGAGACGCTTACCTTGCAGCGTGGTGAAAAAAACTGGGGATTGCAGGAACGCTATGGCTATCCCATAGACCAATCCAGCCTGCAAACCTTGTTCATGGACCTGCTCGAGACTAAGGTGGCACAGAGATTGACGCTTAATCAAGATCAGCTCGAAGAATTGGGACTGACGCAGAACGCTGTGCTTATGAAAATGCTGGACAAGGATGGCAAACAGCTGGGACAACTGCGCTTCGGGCGTAAGCACGAACGTGAATCGGAAATGCCGCCCATGCCATATGGCGGCGGCGGAAATGTCCCGCTGGGACGCTTCATGGAGCTGGAAGATGGCAGCTACATTTTGGCTGCTAATACATTCAGTCGGGTCGACGACGGTATGACGCAGTGGTTAGATAAAGAATTCTTCAAGATCAGTGACATTAAGAAAGCCAGCTTAAGACAGGCCGGCGAGCTGCTTTGGGAAGTGACACGTGATAGCGCTGGCGCGGACCTTGGCTTGGTCGGCGAAGTCCCCGAAGACAAGGAAATAGACAGCACAAAACTGAATGCCATCAAAAATGCATTCTCGTGGATACGCTTTAATGACGTGGCTGATCCCGCAGCTGATGCTGCCAGCATAGGTATGGATCAGGCTAAGACGCTGCAAATCATCGATTTTGATGATTTCGTCTATACCATGCAAATCGCTGCCCTCAAGGATGGCAAGCAACACCTGCAAGTTGCTGTCAGCTGGCAGGGAGAAACGGAAAGGCGGCCTGGTGAGGATGAAACCCCCGAAGATAAAGCGCGGCTTGATAATGAATTCGCTGCCAAGGTGCGCGGACATCAGGAAAAGGGCAAGGAACTTAAGGATCGATTGAGTGGCTGGACTTATATTGTCGGAGCCAGCAGCCTGGATAGCGTAAATATCGCTCGCGATGACTTCTTCAAGGATAAGCCTGAACCCGCTGAAGCTGCCGAGGCAGATGAAGCAGCAAAAGAAGATTGACTGCAAAACCATATCAGCTTGGTTGCCCAATGCGCATGCGCATGCGCATGACAACCAGGCTGACAGTTTTTATGCTCTTGTTGTAGAGTCATAGCCCGGCACAGGCAAGCTTATGACTTCTTACTCCGGCTTGCACTTTAACTCATTAACGATTATCTTTATGTTATGTGGACATAATTATGGAGATTATCGATGAAATGTAAATTTAGCTTGTTTTTGTTTCTGCTCTTATTGAGTGGTCTGTGCACTTTAACAGCTCAGTCCTTGGAGGAGCTGGGTACGGGGCGTATTGTTATCAAGGAAATTATTGATATAGGTGAAGCCGGTTTGGGTGCCATGAGTGTATCATGGTCGGCAAATGGGCAGCAGCTCTTGTTCGATAAAAAGCAGGATACGGCATACTACGGCTTGTACAGCTATGACCTGACTAATAAAAAACTGAGCCTGCTTGCCGATACCAACTTAACAGACGGAAGACAGGTCAACAGCGCCAGTCCAAATATGAGCAAGGATGGCAAGTACACCTTGTTTGCTGCTCAGAGAAGGCACACGGCTCATTATTCCAGGAGCGGTCCGGGATACGGCTTGCATAATGATGTCTGGATGATGAATAATGACAGCGAAAGGACATTTAGACTGGTAGATGTCGTTATCTCCATGAGTAATCCCAGAGGCAGCCTATATCCATATTTTTCTAATGACGGCAGCAAGCTGCTCTGGACCGCAGTGCTGGGACAGGCCAGAAGTGGCTCAGTGTTGGGGCGGCGGGATATTTTCATAGCCGATTTGAACTTGCGTGGACGACGACCGGCGGCGAAAAATGTGCTGGAACTTAATATTGGCAAACAAAATGATTTCTGCGAATGCTACGGCTTTACTCCGGATGACAAGCAGATATTGCTGGCCGCAAACCTCGAAGAGCGTCAGCCTTGGTATGGTGCGGATTTGTACTTGTATAATCTGAACGACAAAACATTGATCAAGCTGACCGATGTTTCCGGAGTGTTTACCCGCTTCGCCTCCATGTCGCCTAAAGGCGAAAAAATAGTTTGGAGTTCAAGCATGGGACTGACACAACCCTATCTTGGTGTCGGCGGAAGCCTATGGGAAAAATATTTGAGCAGCGAGCTCTGGCTGATGAACAAGGACGGCAGCGAAAAGCGACGTTTGACCTTCTTTAATCAGCGTGCCAGCCGACATTTTACCGGTGTGCGCAGCGTTGTAGGTATGAGTGCCTGGCATCCGGAAGGGGAGAAGATCGCCGTGGTGCTGCTAAAGGAAGGGCGCAATTATGAGCTGGAAAGCTCACTGCTTATTCTCGAACTGGCAGATGCTTATACCAATCGACTGCGCTAAGCCGACCAGAAAAGTTACTAACAGCTTATCAACAAGGCCAGTCATAGGATTGTGAATGAATGGCGAATGTTTAATTATTTGAAAATCAAAGAGTAATAAACAATCAACAATTTGTTTGGTGGTTTTCACCCCAATTCTTTTATCAACACAGCAAAGTTGTTGACATTGTTTTACTTAGTGAGTCTTAACACAGAATCGAATGGCAGCGTGCCTAAAAAATATGTTTGTTGGACTGCGGCTTTTCGCATCAATACCGAGGCCGGGTTCTACGCGGTCGTCTTTTTTGCCATAAAGCCGAAAATGTTTTTCTGGGTTCTGTCTTTGGAACCCGCAGATTACGCAGATTTTTCGAGAAGGGGCTTCCTAGTTACAAAAAAATGCTCTTTGATCTGCGGAAAAAATATGGGCATTCCAACGCCAGTGTAGAAAAAATGACTTTTTGTTGTTTCGGTTTTGCCTACGTCGAAGAGCGCTCTATTTTTATGGCTTGCAAGTGTGCCGAAAACTATTATATTTAGTCCCTTTAACCTTACATTCCACCGATCAATTTTTGGAGGATTACATGGCGGTAAATAATGAAGTTGGTACCAAGATCAAGAATTTGAGAGAATTGCGCGATGTCAGCTTGGAGGATCTAGCGCAACGTTGCAATATGACTGCCTTGCAGATAGAGAAGATAGAGGACGGCGAAGTGGCTGCTTCTCTGACCCCGTTGTTAAAAATTGCACGCGGGCTTGGCGTACGTTTGGGTACCTTTTTAGATGACAGCGAAAATTTTGCCCCGGTTGTCACCCGTGCTCAAGACAGTGGCAAAAGCCTGCGTTTTGCCGGTAGTGCTGATAAAAAAGGACTGGATTTCTATCCTTTGGCGGCTAACAAAAATGACCGCAACATGGAGCCATTCCTTATTGACGTGCATCCGCCTTTGCACCAAAACTATGAGTTGTCCAGTCACGAGGGCGAGGAATTTATCTTTGTGTTGCAAGGTGCCATCGAAGTAGCCTGGGGTAAGGAAACATATCAGCTGGCTGCAGGCGACTGCATATATTACGACTCTATAACCCCGCATCATGTACATGCTGTCGGAACAGAGACCGCTAAAATTCTTGCAGTTGTCTTCACCCCCTAAAAACAAGCAAAAATAAGCTTGGCCTGCCTGCATTTGGACCTAAGCGCAATTTTGGAGTATTACTATGTCTGCCAGCGAGCAGCTTTTTAGCGAAAAAACATTGGGTCAGTTTTTTGATGATTTGTTGCTGACTCAGCCGGATCATCCTTTTATTATCTATGCAGACCGCGGCCTGGTCTGGACCTATAAAGAATTTTATCAGCGTTGCGAGCGCATGGCTAAAGGACTTTTGGCCGTAGGCGTGGGCAAGGGCGACCATGTCGGCATCTGGGCCCGCAATGTGCCGGAGTGGCTTACGCTGCTCTTTGCTACAGCCAAGATAGGAGCGGTACTGGTCACTATCAATACCAACTACAAGAAACACGAGTTGGAATATGTGCTGCGCCAGTCCGATATGCATACTTTGGCTATAGTGGATGGGCTGCGCGACGTCAGCTATATAGATGTTGTCTACGAGCTGGTGCCCGAACTCAAAGAAACACCGCGCGGCCACTTAAAGAGTGAACGCTTCCCCAGACTCAAGAATGTCGTCTATATAGGGCAAGAGAAGTTGCGCGGCATGTATAATAGCAGCGAGCTCTTCCAACTGGGTGAAAGCCAAAGTGACGAACAGCTGGAGCGAGCCAAGAGTGGGCTGGATCGTCATGACACCATCAATATGCAGTATACTTCGGGTACTACCGGCTTCCCTAAAGGTGTTATGCTTACTCATAGAAATATTCTCAATAACGGCTACTATATAGGTGAACGCCAGCGCCTGACTAAGCAAGACCGTGTCTGCGTACCGGTCCCCCTGTTTCACTGCTTCGGCTTGGTACTGGGCATTATGGCGATTTTCAGTCACGGAGCCACTGCCGTAATGGTGGAGCAGTTTGATCCGCTTCTAGTGCTAGCCTCTGTGCAACAAACTAGGGCGACGGCACTTTATGGCGTGCCGACTATGTATTTCTCTATACTCAATCATCCCATGTTCCACATGTTTGACCTGAGATCACTGCGCACCGGCCTCATGTCGGGCACGCTTTGTCCGATTGAGCTCATGCGGCGTGTTATAAACGACATGCACATGCCCGAAATTACTATACCTTACGGCCTGACCGAGGCCTCACCGGTTCTCCTAATGAGCAGCACCGATGATAGCCTGGAGCGGCGCTGTACTACGGTGGGCACGGTGATGCCGCATATCGAGGTGAAAATCGTGGATCCGGAGACCGGCGAAATCCAGCCACCAAACACGCCCGGAGAGATTTGCTGCCGGGGTTATAACGTCATGAAAGGATATTATAATATGCCGGAAGAGACTGCCGCTGTCATCGATGAAGATGGCTGGCTGCATAGTGGGGATCTGGGTGAGGTGGACGAGGAGGGCTACTACAAGATCACCGGCAGGCTCAAAGATATGATTATCAGAGGCGGTGAGAATATCTATCCGCGCGAGATAGAAGAGTTCCTTATGAGCCACGAAAAAGTGGAACAGGCCGAAGTGGTCGGCATACCGGACGAACGTTACGGCGAGATCGTAGGAGCGTTTGTCATTCCGGCTAAAGACTGCACTCTTGACGAGGGTGAGTTGCGTGAATTCTGCAGGCAGAATATCGCTTTTTATAAAACCCCGGCACATTTCTTCATCGTCAAGGAATATCCTCAAACCGCCAGTGGTAAAATCCAAAAATACAAGCTGCGGGAACAGGCCAAAAAAATGCTGGGAATCAAATAAGGCATCGTTAAAAAATTATTAAGGCAACAGTTCTAGAATTATCCTGAGCTGTTTTTCTCCTGCTCTGAAAGAAGCGTATACACATATGCGACTGATAGAATAAGGGAAAGGCGGCTCAATGAAACCGGAAATGTAAATTTAATTTTTGAACGGCATCTAAGTGCCTCGAATGCAAATCTGTCACATACCCGGAATAGAGGATTACAGGTCATGAAAAAATTAGTTCTTCTTGGTGCTGCGCATATACATACACCAAATTTTCTGCGTATCTTGCAAGGCAGGTCGGATTTTCAGGTGACCGGGGTGTGGGATCACAATTTTGAGCGGGCTCAAGAGGCTGCTGCTCAATTTAATTGCCAAGCCAGCACCGACTTGACAGAAATCCTTGAGGATAAGGAGGCGCTGGGAGCGATTATTTGCTCGGAAACCAAGCTGCACGCCGAGCTGGTGGCTAATGCAGTCAAGGCCGGCAAGCATCTTTTCGTCGAAAAACCCCTGGGGATGCAGGGAGACGAAGCGCTGCAAATGGCAGATATGATCAGCCGAGCCGGACTGCTTTTCCAAACCGGCTACTTTATGCGCGGCAATCCTATCTACCGCTTCCTGAAAGAGCATATTGCTTTGGGCACTTTTGGCAAAATCACGCGCATGCGCCTGAGCAATTGCCATGCCGGTTTATTTCGTGGTTACTTTGATACGCAATGGCGTTGGATGGCCGATCCGGAACAGGCCGGCTGTGGTGCTTTCGGCGACTTGGGTACGCATGTCCTGGACCTGCTGCTATGGTTCTATGGCATGCCTGAGACGGTTACTGCACAGATTAACCAGGTCACCGGACGCTTCCCCGGCTGCGATGAAAGCGGCGAAGCGCTGCTTAGTTATGCCGACGGCTGTATCGCAAGCATAGCTGCTGCTTGGGTAGACTGGGCTGACCCAATGCCCTTTATGTTGTCCGGTACCGAAGGATATGCCTGCATTTATAATCAGCAGTTCTATGTCAAGAGTGACAAACTATCCGGAGCAGGTGGCTTAATGCCTTGGACACAATTGCCGGAGGCGCTCCCGCATGCCTTCGAGCTCTTTCTGGAGGCGCTCCATGGTCGGCAAACAGAGCTGCTGGTCACTGCTAATGAAGCGGCACAAAGAAATGTCGTCATGCAAGCCATCTATGAAGCTGCTGCCGAAAAGACCTGGAAAAGCCTCTAACCTTTGTTTGGAACCATCAGAGATGAAACCATAGACTGAGAACACTGCGGACATTGTGGACATTGTGAATCAGTGGGGTTGTTTATTCTCCATCGGTCTTGCGTGGCTGTATTCAACCGAAAACAAATTATGTTTAAGTTCCTGCGCTGTAAGTGCACCACCATGCCTTAACTTGAGCCTTAGAGAGGGTCAGGTTTTCCGGATTTTCTTTCTATCATGCTTTTGAGCATTTCGTTGGTTATTTTTTCGACGTTATCGAGCAGGTTTTCGCGCAGATCGGGTCTGTAACGCAACAACTGATAGGCCTTGCTGAACCTTTCCATGCAATACAGTACATCGTCAGGTATGCCGCGCTTGTAGGTGAAGACCTTGGGTTCGTTCTCCGCCTTCAGCATCTCGTCATACTTGCCATTGAGAAAGTCTATCAGCTTAGGGCGCAGAGTCACACTGCAACGCTTTGTCGGGCCGCGTTCCCATTTGCGTATCGTAGACCAGTCCACCCCGAAAAGTCGCGCCATAGCCTGATAAGGAAGACCAAGCCGCAGACGCTTATCCTTTAAACGTGTGCGTAGCTCAGTGCTCAGGATGCCGTCAAAGAGATTTTTTTCATTTTGTGCTTGCGATTTCATTGAAAATTCCCTTTCTTTAGCCTATTTCCAAAACTCAAAATTTCTTATGGCAGTTTGCAAGAAACGTGCAGCCATGATTCCGATACTATTGTTTTCATTGAAAACAATGTAGTTACGTCAATGTCGTCAATGTAGCCTGCTTTGGCATTGAGATCAACTAAAGCGCTGATGATTCCCAAAGGTTCCTTGTCTGGCCTGTGACATATGGCAGTTGGAAAGAGGCGCAATAACGCACAAAAAGCGATGTGTCTGTTTAAATTAGATGCGCAAGACGGCAAAGGGGAGGGCGGCGCATTTGGTGGGCGGGCAGGGCGAATGAAAGCCAAAACTGCCGCCGATTACACCTTCAGTTTTTATAAATCAGCGTAAATCGAGTTGAAAATTGTCTCGTTCGGGCTATGTTATGCAGACAACCTTTCCGGAGAGGTGACAGAGTGGCCGATTGTGCAGCACTGGAAATGCTGTGTACCCGCAAGGTACCCAGGGTTCAAATCCCTGCCTCTCCGCCAGCTATATAGAAAAAAGCCCAAAAGGTCCAGCTTGGTTCCCTTTGGGCTTTTTTCTGTTTTTGAAGGATTACTTGTAAATATACAAGGGGAACAATGAAGAAATTCAGGCTAAATTTGATACCGGGTGATGGGATCGGTGTGGATGTCATACGCGAAGGACGTCGTGTGCTTGACCGCATTGCGACAATCAATGGCGGAATTTCATTCCAGTACAATGAACTGCCATGGAGCTGCGAATATTATCTGAAAACCGGAAAAATGATGCCTGATGACGGCATGAGCATCCTGCGCGAATGCGATGCAATCCTTTTGGGCGCAGTGGGCTTTCCCGGCGTGCCGGATCATGTCTCCTTGCGTCAGTTGCTGCTGCCTATCCGCGTGGAGTTTGACCAATATGTGAACATGCGTCCGATCAAGATGCTGCCCGGACTAAGCTCACCGCTGAAAAATGAGAACATAGACTTTGTCTGCATTCGGGAAAACTCGGAAGGCGAATACTGCGGAATAGGCGAATGGAAAAATGCAGGACAGCCTGACGAAACAGTAATGCAGCAGAGTATCTTTACGCGCAAGGGAACCGAACGCATCCTGCGTTATGCCTTCGAGTATGCCAGAAAAAACGGCAAGGGCAATTTAATTTCAAGTACCAAATCCAATGCCCTGAATTATTCGATGGTATTTTGGGACAACATCTTTGAAGAGGTACGCAAGGATTATCCAGACATTAGATCCTCCAAGATGCACATAGACGCATTGGCGGGATATTTCATAATGCATCCGGAGCGCTTGCAGGTGGTCGTCGCAAGCAATCTATTTGGCGACATTCTTACCGATCTGGGGTCCGCCATGCTTGGCAGCATTGGCATTTCACCATCCGGCAACATCAACCCTGAGGGTAAATATCCTTCCATGTTTGAGCCAATCCACGGTTCTGCACCGGACATTGCCGGCAAGGGCATAGCCAATCCGATGGGCACTTTCTGGACTATTGCCATGATGCTGGAACATCTCGGATGCAAGGAAGAAGCTGATAAGATCATGATTGCACTGCAACAGGTGCTGAAAGAAGGAAAAGCCATAACACGTGATATTGGCGGCAAGGCAAGTACCACAGAAATGACCGATGCTATCCTTGCTGTACTGTAAAGCTTGCTTTGTTGTGCAGGCTTTGTGAGAGTAAATAGCCGTTGTCTAGTAGCAGGTAATTTGTCAGTGTCTGTAGTGCGCGTGTGGAAAGCCTGGAAATTGCATGGGAAGTATGGGGTGGGCTAGCCCCCACAACCCTTTTTTTATCCGCAGATTGCGCAGATGAACGCAGATTTTTAGGATTAGGCTCCATGTATTGCCACTTAAACCAGCGCTACAGAAAACTGAGGCATTCATTAGCAGAGGGGAGACGGAGACACAAAACTTTATTTCTTGTCATTTTCCTTTGATGTGCTATAGTATGAACCCTAGCAGAATTTTATGTTCCCATCGTCTAGTGGCCTAGGACAACGGGTTCTCATCCCGTAAACAGGGGTTCGACTCCCCTTGGGAATGCCATTTCAAAAGCCTAATTGCTATGTTCGAGCGGATTAGGCTTTTTCATTCTTTCGTGCTGCTGATATTAAGGTACAAAAACAATGCCGGGCTTGGACAAAAACGTCACTTGAAAAAGTAAACGCACCTTTGCAGAAGTAAATGCACGTTGTGCGTAAAAATTGTGCGTTTAGTTTTACAAAAGGGGTGCATTTAGTTCTGCAATGCTTTTTTGTGACCGCTGTTG
>JAAZKR010000264.1 GCA_012799725.1 Oligosphaeraceae bacterium
GAGGTAATTGTCAATGACGGGCATGGACCCGGTGCCATAGACCCAAATCTGCTGCATGTGCAGGCCAAGCTTATCCGCGGCGCGACAAATCCGGTTTATCCTTGGGGTTTGGACCGCAGCTTTGCCGCCTTTGCCTTTGTCGGGCAGCACGCCAAGTCCCGCACCTCCTATTCGCATCTGACCCACACCGGCAATTTTTCGGTCTTGTCTTGCGCTGTGAACGGCTATGAGATCGGTGAATTTGGCCAATGCGCCTATTGCGCCTGGGAGCTGGGCATACCCGCCATCTTCGCCGGTGGCGAAAAGGCTTTATGCGCCGAGGCCGAGGAACTGGCGCCGGGCATCGTGACCGCCGCCGTCAAGGAGGGCCTGCTCGAGGACGAGTTCGACCACTACGACGCCAAGAGCTATGCCGCCGCCAAGCTGTCCGCCATGCATCTGTCACCGCAGAAAGCCTGTGAGCTGATCGCGGAGAAGGCGGCGCTGGCCGCCAGAAAGCTGCAATCCGAGCCGCAAAGCTTCAGCTACCGGCCCATCAGCGCACCCTACAAGATAATCACCACGTTCAGGGCGCAGGACAACCGACCGCCTTTCAGATTGCTGCGGGAAGACGCAAAAAGCTTTACCGACGCAATGAACCAGCCCGGCAGAAAAATCGAGATCGGCGCACCGGATAACTGATGCCATCGCCAAATTGTCCCTTGCTTGCCACGGAACCCTCAAAAAAACTTGGCGTGGACTGACCGTCCATAACCCATTTTTTAACCAGTAGAGTAACCCCCGGAGTTACTCTACTGGTTAAAAAATTCTTTTTGCATACGGTCTAAATTGAACGGAGATCATGATGATATCAGCGGCAGAATGTCTGGAGCAACTTGGAGTAGTGGACTCCCTCGAACTGGTCGCTCCGCATTGGGAATCTTCCCAGGCGGAATTTCCGGAGGATGGATTGTCTTTTCTGCGCCGGGAAGTCTGGTTGCAGAATCGTGCGCTTTGCGGCTTTGGCAGCGAATACGATCAGCGCTTTCAGCGGGTGGCTGACGAGATTGAGAAGAATGAAGCTTTTCGCCGTCTGGTCTGGCATATGTATTGGAGGGTATTCCGGTCGCCTGTGCCTGCTCAACTTGCAAACTCTTGGCCGGAAATCGCGATGCTCGGCGACGATGCCGGTCTGCCCGGTTTGCTGGTGGCTCTGAGCTGGGCGCCTCTACTGCTGGAATATCACCGGCAATTGGGACTTCCGGAAGAGGCGACTCTCGAGACTTTGCGGCAGGTGCAGGTTTTTTGCGAAATCAATTACCGCAGAGCCTTCGGCGGACGCCCAGGAATCTTTCCCGGACAGTTGAGCTGGCTGAAGTCCTACTTGAAAAATCCCTACATCAGAATAGGGCGTTTCGAGTACTGCCTGCAACCGGCCTCCGATTCGCTGCTGATGTATCGTCATCGCAGCAGCGGTCAAGTGATCGCCTTGTGTGAACCCGGGATGCAATTTACCGCAGCGGGATTCCGCCTTGGCAGCCCCGAGGAATATGAACAGGAACCGGACAGCTGGGTCTCGACACTGGAATTCCCTCCAGGAGCAGTCTGCGGCAATCCTATTCTGCCGCAAGGTTATGCCTTGCGCAAGACCCTGACCCTTCCCCTGAATCAATGGGAGCAGGTTTTTTCCAGAGGCGATGACTGCCTGCTCATGCATATCCCGGCAGGCGGGAGGATGACACCCGAATGCTGCGGAGAGTCCCTGAAAAGGGCACGCGACTTCTTCCGGAAATATTTTCCACAACGCAATATCCGTGCAGTTACTTGCGGTTCCTGGATTTTCAATCCCGACTTGGAGGAAATCATGCCAAAGGGAGCGAATCTGACCGCCTTCCAGCGTGAATTATACCTTTATCCGGTGGCAAGCGGTCCTTGGGATGGTCTCTGGTTCATATTCCTGAAAAACGGAAAGCCGGATGCAACCTTTCCGCGTGAAACGGATTTGCAGCGTCGCATACTTGCATTTATTGAATCAGGACGTCGCTGGCGCAGCGGAGGAATGGTTATCCTACTCGAAGACATCGAACATTTCGGCACACAGTTCTATCGCAACAACTTCCCGGAAATCTGAGTTTTTAACAACGAAAAGATACAAAAAGACTTGGGGTGGACTAGCGTCCACAACCCATTTTTTAACCACGGAAAACACGGAAAACGCGGAAAATTTGTAGGGTCGCTGCTTTGACGGATGAGCCTGTTCTGGTAAAACCCTTAAGCAAAGTCAAGTAATAGTGTTACAGCATGGTAAGGAGGATATCTCATGTTCATTGACATCCACGCGCACACCAGGTTTGCGCCGGTCATGCCGCGAGACGACGGCTCCACCTTCGCCTCGCCGGACGAGTTGGAGAAATTCTACCAGGAGGTCGGGATCGAGAAGGCCGTCATTCTGCCTGTCCTCAGCGGGGCTTGTTCGCATGGGGGCCAGTCGATCGAGGAGCTGGTGCAGATGTCCAGGACTCGATACCCCTGGATGATTCCGTATTGCAACATCGCCCCGCAGATGGTGGACAACAGCGCCTACACCGACGGCATGGAGCGCCTAGCGCGGTACTACAAGGGCATCGGCTGCAAGGGGGTCGGCGAGGTCTGCGCCAACCTCTGGTTCGACGACCCGCTGATGCTGAACATGTTTGCCGCCTGCGAGGAATATGACATGCCCGTAACCTTTCATATTTCCATACGCCCGGGGTTCCGCTACGGCATTGCTGATAACGAGGGTCTGCCGCGGCTCGAGCTGGTACTCAAGCTGTTCCGCAACCTGACATTCCTTGGTCACTCCCAGGCCTTCTGGGCGGAAATCGGCCCGATCAGGTCGGAGCAAGACCGCCTGGGCTATCCCAAGGGCAAGATTGACCAGGAAGGACGCCTGCCGTTCCTGATGCGCAAATACCCGAACCTGCACGGAGACCTCTCCGCCGGCAGCGGCTGCAACGCCCTTATGCGCGACCGCGAATACGCCGCCAAATTCATGACCGAATTCCAGGACCGGCTCTATTTCGGCACCGATATCTGCTCGATACAGGATTTTGACTTTTTCCGCGATTACATCCGCTTCCTGCTGGAGATGCGCGACAACGGCGAGATCACGGCCGAGGTGTTCGAAAAGATCGCCCGGGGCAATGCCTGCAAGCTGTTCGGAATCAAGGACGCATGACTTTCTAACGTAGACCCCATCCAAAAAGGAAATTCATAATGAAAAAGACTGTTTTCATGATCAATGCCCATCCAGATGATCTAGTCGCTTCAGCCGGTCTCGCCTGGATGCTTGTGGAATCAGGAGACTATCATCTCCGTGTTATTGACTTCTCACGCGGAGAACGCGGCCTGCAGCAGAAAGGTATCTCCATGGAGGTCTGCGCAGCCATACGCACGCAAGAGGAAAAAACAGCCTGCGGCATGTTGGGAATTGAACCGATTTTCCTCCATGAAATCGATGGAGAGATCCATGCGTCCCGTGAAACCTGCCAGGAGCTGGCAGATCTAATCTCCGCTGAAAAGCCCTGCGCCATCTTCACCCACTGGCCCGTTGACCGCCATGTGGATCATGTCATGTGCGGGGCTGCGACCCTCGCCGCCCTACGCTTGTGCAGCTTGCGGCCAGAAGTCTTTTTCCATCATGAGACGCATCAGACAGTGAATATGCCATTTTTGCGTTATGTTTCCTTTGATCAGCATATTATGGATCTGAAAATGAAATTAATCCGAAAATATGTCTGCCAAGGTGGAGAAGAAATAGCGGAACGAAAACTTTGTGAAGCGCGCTTTTTTGGCTGGAAGGCGGCAGGAGTACATCCTTATGCCGAGGCATATGGTTCCTATCAGATGCCGGGAGACCCGAGTCCCTTTTTTGATGCTTTCCTATAACGCTAAGAAGAAATAATTCATGGAGCAATTTATGCAAGAGAAAACACTGCTCACTGCGTGCACGGATATCATGGATCGCGTTTTTGTGCCGGAAGTCATTTATGATGAACATCCTGAATATATGGATTTGTACTACACTGCCTGGCAGTCCGCCTATATCCATATCTTCACCTGCCCCGGTGTTCCGTCCAAACCTATATGAACGAGGGCATCCGTTGCAACAAAATTTGGATTTGGGACACCTGTTTCATGGTTCAGTTCTGCCGCTATTCAGCCAAGCAATTCCCCGGCATCCAGAGCCTTGACCCTAAAAAAAGTCAACTGCTTTTTTTAGGATTACGGGTCAATGCGGGTTCTTTGTTTCTTTGTTTCGGAATGGCGGAATTGAAAAAACGTTTGATATTGGCATTCAAAGGGGTTATACCTGAATCCGTGAAGTAAAAATATAGAGCGAGAATTTTTAACTCTGCTGGTAACAAGTGATGAAATTGTTAATGCGGTCATGGATGAATCAACAGGTTCAAGAATGCCGAGAGCAAACATTAAAAAACTTCTCTCCTGCATGGCGTCAATTCCAGATATTTCAATTCAACAGAAAAGATTAACTGTCCGAAGAGAGAAAATGCAAACTGCAGAAAAGTTGAGTCAAAAACTCAAAGAAGAATTGCAGAATCTTTCTGCTCTTTGCAGTGCATTGTATCGTGAAGCCTTTGGGGCTGGAGAATAGAGACATGGCAAAGAAAGCGAAGCAGATCAGCAGTCAGTCGGCCTTGAATTCGGAAATCAAGAGCATCTGTGACATCATGCGCAGGAGCAATTGCGCGGGAGCGATGCAATATGTTCCCGAATTGACGTGGATTCTATTTTTGCGGATATTGGATGAGCGTGAGAGTCAGGAGGCTGAGGAATCGGAGGCCATGGGCCTGAGTTTCACCTATAGCCTGGAGGCGCCTTATCGCTGGCGGGACTGAGCAAGCAAGGACGGCGCTAAACGCAAGGAACTTTCCGAACAGGCATTAGGAGCCTTTTTCAGCTTTGTGAATGACCAGCTGATCCCCTATTTGAAGGGACTGGAGGAGCGCCCCGATGCGACTCCGCGCCAAAAAGTCATTTCCCAGATTATGTCCGGCGTTGAACGCACCCGAGTCGATACCGAGAAGAATTTTTTGGACATTCTGGACAAAGTCGATGAAATCAAGCAGAGCAACATCAGCGACACCCATATCTTTACCTTGAGCCAGATTTACGAGGGGCTTCTCCTGAAGATGGGTGAAAAAGGAAATGACGGCGGGCAGTTCTTCACTCCGCAGGAAGTAATCCGCGCTATGGTTCAGATGGCTAAGCCTAAGGTTGGCGAGAAGGTCTATGACCCCTGCTGCGGCACCGCAGGATTCCTGGCGCAGGCATACGTTTCTATGAGCCAAGACGAAAATCTGACTGCCGAAAATATCGAGACACTGAAGAACAGCACCTTCTATGGCCGTGAAAAGGAGAATCTGATTTATCCGATTTCCCTGGCCAACCTTGTGCTTCACGGAGTTGACAGACCGCATATCTGGCATGGCAACACGCTCACAGGCAGTGAGATTTACGGTGGTCTCTTTGAGCAGGCTCCCAGGCAATTTGACGTAATCCTTACCAATCCGCCATTTGGCGGCAAGGAAGGCAAAGAGGCGCAGACTAACTTCGCCTATAAAACCAGTTCAACCTCCATTTTGTTTCTCCAGCATATCATTGACTCGCTGAAACCGGGCGGCCGCTGCGCCATGGTCATTGATGAAGGCGTGCTTTTCCGAACCTCAGAGGATGCCTACGTCAAAACCAAGCGCAAGTTGCTGGATGACTGCAATCTACATACTATCATCAGCTTGCCAGGCGGACTGTTCGCTGCCGCCGGCGCAGGTGTAAAGACCAATATCCTGATATTTGAAAAAGGCAAGTCCACTGAAAAAATCTGGTACTACGACCTCTCCTGGGTGAAAGTCGGCAAACGCAATCCTTTCACTATCGACCGTTTTGACAAGTTCTTTGAGATATTTGCAGACAAATCAGACAGTGAATACAGCTGGACCGTGGACAGGGCGACCATTGAAGCGAATAACTTTGACATTAAGGCGGTCAATCCGAACAAAAAGCAGGAAGTCGATACACGTTCATCAGCCGAAATCATCGCGCAAATCCAAAGCTTGCATCGGGAAATTGCCGCTGAAATCAAGGCACTCTTGCAATAACTTGAGAGAGATGGAGCAATACTAGCGTCATCAAGAAACATGATGAACAAAAAACCGAAACAGGCATCTCCTTATTCACAATGTCTTCTTCCTCCGCCCAAATTTTCCCTATACGGCTGAGGTTCTGTCACCGAGGGTCTTGAAGCAGGACGAGGCCCAACATTTTTTTCGTAATCAAAAATTATACTTCCCTCCGGTTTTACATACTGTCCGTCTCCATAACTTCCATCAAGGCCAAGGAACTCTCTAGTCGTAAGCCCTCCACCACACCCACTAAGAAAAACAGCCGAAGACAAAGAGAGCACCTTTACTAAATTAAGCAGATTTTTCTTGCTGACTCTCATGATTTATTCACTTCCTTTATATATTCCGCAATTCTATGTAATGCATGAAGATATCAGCATGAACGCAGAAAGTCAAACGCAACGATAAAATTAATCGGAAATTGTAACTGGAAAAGTTAAACGCACGCTTTTTGTGCATTTAATTCTGCAAAGGTGCGTTTGCTTTTTCAAGTTGCCCAATAGTTTTTTCAAAAATTCTTGACTTTTGCTTTTTAGTTTTAGTGTGCTATAATATATCCGTATCCTGTTTTCAGGATACGGATTTGGAGGAACCGCTATGGCATGCCGATGAAAGCGGCGACCATGGAAGGAGCAAAAAATGTGGACATTGATGGATGGCTTGGTGAATCATCGGTATCTTGGCACGCACCGTTTTGAAATGACCCCGTTTCACTGGAATGGAGAGCTCTATCTACTGGAAAACTTCTGCGATTACGATCCGGCATCGTATGCGAAAGACGAATATCCGGAACACACCGCCCGCGACGGCTTCTTTATCCGGCGGTTCAGCGATGATGCACAGATCGGGCCGGTGGTTCCCGGTTGCTATTATGCCAGCTCCATTGTGCATCAAGATCGACTCTATGTCTTCGCCAGCGCATTTGATACACGGAAATTCACCGCCGGCGTCTCATTCCGCCGCATCATCCGCTATACGACCGACGATCTTGAACACTGGAGCGGCCCGGATGAGGTCTACGTCGCCGCACCGGACCGGATGATCTTCAACACCACTACGGTGTGGGACGGCAAGCGCTTTGTCGGCTGTTTTGAAACCGATGAGACCTGTACTGCACGCAAGTACCTCTTCCGTTTTGTGGAATCCGACGATCTGCTACATTTCCGGGTAATCCTCGGCGCGGAATACGGACGCGAAAAGTACGTAGGCGGGCAAGCACTCTACTTTGTGAACGGCTATTATTATCTTTTCTATGTCCACGACCTCAATAACCGCTGCTATGATACTCGGATCTCCCGTTCCAAAGATCTTAAGATATGGGAAGATTCCCCGATCCCGGTGGTAGAACCGGATCAGAAACACGAGATCAACCCCATGGCGCGCCCGGGTATAATGGAGTTGAATGCCAGCGACCTCGAACTGATCGAGGATCAGGGTAAAACGCTGCTCTTCTGGTGCGGCGGTGACCAGCACGGCTGCGTCGATATGCAGATGGCAGAGTATCCTAGACCGCTGCCGGAATACCTGGAAAGTTTTTTCGCTTGAGTCATGGCAGAAAACTTGGCGGAAACTTGGTGACTTGGAAGTAACTTGAGGCAACTTGAGTAATACGTCTGTAGTGCGTGGTGCGTGGTGCGTGGTGCGTGGTGCGGGTCAGACATGGTGGACAGTGTGGATAGGACAAGGACATCCCCCCGCACCCCACGACAATCAGGGCATCGCAACCGGGACGGTCGCGCCACTTTTTTAACCTTCGCTCCTGCACCCGTTCCCAACGCACTTCGCACTGAGGCATTGAGGCATTACACAGAAGA
>JAAZKR010000265.1 GCA_012799725.1 Oligosphaeraceae bacterium
CATCAGTTTCTGGGTGTTCCGATTGCGGGTTCCTTCTGGCTGTTCATGCTCGGGGTGCTGATCAATCTTTTTACGGTGACTTCACTGGGGATTTTTCTGGCCTGCTTTGCCCGTGACATGCCGCAGTTGGGAATCCTGCTGATCCTGGTGCTCATGCCGATGCAGATTCTCTCAGGCGGAACGACTTCCCAGGAAAACATGCCGGAAGTCATTCAATTCATCATGCGTTTTGCGCCGACCACTTATTTTGTCGAGTTCGGCAAGGCAATTCTTTTCCGCGGAGCGAATTTCGGTCTAGTCTGGAAAACTTTCCTGCAGATGCTTATTTTGGGAGGCGTCTATTTCTTCATCGCGCTTCACCGATTCCGTAAATCGGTCGCCAGCTAAAATATGCAACTGACCGAAAAGGGGAAAAGGAAGCCAAAAGAAACTGGAAATGTAAACTTAATTTAAATGACGCCCAAACTTTGTCGAGCTCCATGATGATGGAGTCATCTCCTCCAACCCCGTAACGCTCATCAGGCCAAATACGGACAGAGGCCAAAAGGCGGCTGAGCCCTGACAAGGGCTGCACCATGCGTAACCTCGGGTGACCGAACCCAGAGGCCAAAAGGCGGCTGGGCCCTGACAAGGGCTGCACCATGCGTAACCTCGGGTGACCGCAGCCCTGGAAGGGCAAGGGAACCCGAGGCAGGCTCACCCCCTAAGATCAGCGCCTGGAAGGCGCCACTTCATCAGGGTGAACAGCACAAATCTTGCAACTATCTGAGAATAAAGTCATTAGGACTAAGCCTCGGCTTTGACTGCTTTTTTTAGGATAAAGCAAATGGACAAAATCCACGTAGGCTTTGTCAAAAATAACAATCTCGCCTGCGCAATGCTTGCACAGGCAAAAGCGGCTTCATGCGCATCATTGTGTCTGCTGACTTGACAACAGCAGATTTCGACAGGAAAGTACCAAGATCAAGTCGCAGATGCATCTTGGCAGCCGCTTTTTGACGACGCTGTTTCGCCCGATCCATGCACAATTGGCAACCAGCTTGATGATTGTGGAATCAAATTTCGCAAAATGAGCTGGAAAAATCACTTGATGACGATTACAGCATTTCTCCGTGGATTCATGCTACTCCTTTTGGTTTTTGTTTTCGACTCCCAATACGATAACATGAGTTCGCATTTTCAATTTTACTGCCGAAAATTTTCATCCTATGGATGGCTGTATTTCACAAACAAGACCCTGGGCGACAGTAGTACGGAAATTATAGGGCTACGGAACTCGAGTGACCGGCGGAGAATGAAAAAATATGCTGACTTGTCCAAAATGCCAAGCAGGACTGGAAAAGAGATTGTCCGACAAGGGGGTCTTCTGGCATTGTGTTTCCTGTGATGGAAGGGCGGCAACCCTGCCGTTATTGCGGCAATCTGTCCAGCCGGAATTTCTGCGGGCACTTTGGGTATCTGCCAGCCAAGAATCTTCTGCGGCTCATTGCCGCTGTCCATTTTGCAACCGTCCAATGGCGGAGGTTCCGGCGACGGGCATCAGTGAAGAGTTTTTTTTAGACATCTGCACGGCTTGCCATCTAGTCTGGTTTGATCTGCAAGAATTTCAAGCGCTGCCGCAGAAATCAGCACCTGCTGTTGAAGCGGCATTGCCAGCAGCCGCACGAGAAAAGCTGGCTTTACTGAAAATGGAATGCATCCAAGAGCATGCTGAATCAGAGTGGGGCGGCGGCCATAGTGTGTCCATTGCAGAATGGTGGCAGTGGCTGCCGGGGACACTTGGCATGCCAGTGGAAACTGCTTCTGCCGCAACAAAAGGCATTCGTCCCTGGGGCACTTGGGGGCTGACAATACTGATTGCGCTCATCTCCATTGCGGCCTTTTTTGACCTGGAAAATGCAGTGGAACGTTTCGGGTTGATCCCTGCGGACTATGGGCGCTATGGCGGGATGACCGTCATTACCTCGTTTTTTCTGCACGCAGGAGTCATACATCTGCTGGTAAACCTGTATTTTCTGTGCATATTTGGAGATAATGTCGAGGAATTTTTGGGGAAACGGCGATTTTTTCTGTTGCTTTTGACTGCGGTACTGCTGGGTAGTACCGCACATGTTTTGTGGCATCCTGACCCTCAGGCTGCCTGTATTGGTGCCAGCGGCGGTCTCTCTGGTGTGCTCGCTTTCTATGCGTTGCAGTTTCCGCAGGCTCGGCTACGAATGATGCTGCGCGTTTGTCCACGCCGATATCGCTGGTTCGCGGTGCCGGTCTGGCTGCTGTTTCTATTCTGGGTACTGCTGCAGATGCTGAACACCTACCTGCAGGTTCGCGGGATGAGTTCGATATCTGCACTGGCACATCTTGGCGGCACACTCGGTGGCGTCCTGTTCTGGTTAGCCGCAAGGAATGCTGGCCAGATAGATAGCACAGCAATAGGCTGAAGGGTGCAGGTTTATGACTGCGGGACTGAGAGTTTGGGCGAAGCAAGGTTCAGAGTGATCTGGCAAAATATCTCGGTATGTCGGATGTAGCGCTTCAATTGAAATAGGGCCAACGGCTCATTTTACATTAGGAGACTTGCCTGGGCAATTGTTTCTCCAGGAATAAACTTAGGAGCCAGACGAACACGCATTGGTATTTCCCAAGAAGGTTCTTTGATCTTTCTTAACAGGTTCTTGGCTGCCACAGTTCCGAGTTCTTCTTTATATTCTCCTACCGTGGCAATTATCGGACGCACAAATTTCGCAACGCCGCTATCATTTCCGTAGCCAACGATCGAAATTTCTTCCGGAATTCGAACCCCCCGTTTCTGCAGCGCCAACATAAGTTCAGCGGCCTGCTCATCGCAAAAACAAAACACGGCCGTAAAATCCCGAATTTGAGCTACCAACGTGTTTAGATCGGAAAAAGCCTTAACTTCCAAGCCTTGCTCGGTAAAACATTGACTGAAAACCCGAAAACGTTCATTCAGAAAATTATCTATGGATCCAGTAAGCTCAGGCCCCAAGTAAGCCATTTGCCGATGTCCATAACGCCAAAGTTCGTCAAAAATCAAGCGCGTTCCAATGGTATGATCAGTATCAAGCCAAGGAACGGATGGCGTCCCGTAAAGCACATACTGAATAGGTTTGCCGCATAAGATATTATCCTCATAGACAATGGGAGACTCACCAGGCTGAAAGGTTGGCGCTAGAATAAAACCGTCAACACCAATACGGTTCATATATCGGATCGCTTTCAACTCGGTTGCCGGGTCATTATCAGATTCCGAAAACACCAGATAAAATCCTTGTCGAGCTAATTCACGTTCAATTCCTCCGACCAACTGAGAGAAGAAACTGACTTCCAGTCTACTGATGACTAGCCCGATTAAATATGTTTTACACTTATTGATGGCACGGGCATGGAAATTGGGGCGATAATTATATTGATTGATGATGTGTTGAATTTTTTCACAGGTAGCTTGCGACAAATTGAATTTTTTCGCATTCCCATTCAAATAAAAAGAAACGGTTGTCGGAGACACCCCGGCTTCACGGGCAATATCGCGAATAGTAAAACGAGCTGAATTGTTTTTTTCATGTTATGATCTTTAGAAACTGTGACAATTTTTAATACTATATACTGAACATCAAAAGAATCATAATTTTTCTTCATCAACTTGACAAAATTTGTAAATGGAAAACACAGCTATCCCATAGAAGGTTATGTAAGGTATACGGCTATGTAATGTACAAAGTTGCCGGGCAGACCAACGGTTCAAAGTCCAAAAAAACGAATTATCAGCAACATCGTCCTGATTTTGCCATTTTTTCCCTTTGCTTAGCGGCGGAATTAAAAGAACTAACCGCAAAGGACGCAAAGAACTTGGCGCGGACTGATCGTCCGCAACCCAGTTGAAAGACTCAATCCACAGATTACACAGATTATACAGATGCTGCGCTAATCTGAGTAAATCTGCGGATAAAGTAAAAATCGTAAATGACCTTTCGGGAAA
>JAAZKR010000266.1 GCA_012799725.1 Oligosphaeraceae bacterium
AAAATGTATGGCGCTTTCTTGTAATAACCGCATGCCTTCTTCGTGTTGCCGTCGTTTTTCGCTGAGTTCAGCTGGGTTGACTCCGCTTTCGGTATAGCGCACGACTATGCCCAAGCGTTGTGCCAGCCATTCCACTGCGCCGACAAAGTCGGTGTTAAGCATATCTTTTACAAAATGAAAGAGGTTGCCGCTTTTTTTGCAACCGAAGCAATAAAATATTTGCCTTTGCACATTGATTTTGAAAGAAGCGGTTTTTTCCTTGTGGTATGGGCAGCAGGCCCAGTAATCCTGGCCACGCTTCTTGGTCTCACAAAATGCTCCGACGATGTCGACTAAGTCGGCTCGCCGTCGGATTTCCTCAATAACATCTTCTGAAATATAGGCTGCCATGATATCTTGCCTTGCGGTATAATTCGAGCGGTGTTCAGTTGCGCGTGCTGATTTGTCGGATGCGGTTTTGGATTTTGACTTTATCTTCCTTGTGTTCGGGCTTTTGCAATAGCGCCATGCATTCAATATAAGCTAATTTTGCTTTTTTCGGTTGATTCAGATAGAGGTCGTAGGTCACCGCTAGGTTTTGCCAAGCCAGTACATCTTCCCGGTTAAGCGCTATACTGCGCTTGAAAAACTGTTCAGCACTCTTGTAATCAGCCCGATTTAAGGCTAGCAGTCCCAAGTTGTTATAGACTTCCGGCCAGTTAGCGTATGGTTGACGTATCCTTATTGGTTGCAAATAACGCAGGGCTTTCTCTTGCAGATTGTTTGAAGCACTGGCTCGCGCCAATAACATAAGCAGGTCGGTTTTGTGTGCAAAGTCATCAGGCATGAGTTGTTGGGCTTTCTCGAGTACGGGCAGTGCCTCACGATATTGCTGATTTTCACAGAGCGCCCAGCCATAATAATAGTTGACTAGAAAGGAGTCCGGTGCCAAGCTGCTGGCACGCTCGAAATTAAAGATGGCTTTTGCGCGTTGAGCTTCATTTGCGGAGGAAAGCAAACTGCAATAGCTGTGGAGCAACAGGGCGTAGACATTGTCGGGTTCCTGCTTCAAGCACATTTCAGCATGGTAGGAGGCTTCACTCAGATTGTTGTCTTGCAAGTCTTCCAGAGCCTGCAATAGTTCAGTGCTGCTCTCAGGCGGGGTACAGGCCGGCAAGATCAGCAAAAGCGTTAAAAACAGGCAGCAGACCCGGGTATGTGCAGTTTGTATTTGCCTTTGAAAAATCATTTTTTTTGTTTATGTGCAAAGTTTTGTGATGACACAAATAACTTTAGCCAAAGTATTTTTGTCATTATAAAATTTCCGTATTTTCCATAGAAAAAGGGTTATGGGTGCCATCCCACCCTAAGTTTTTCAATGTTCTGTTGAAAAACGCTTTGTGAATGTCGGCTCATCCAAGTTTTCCATGAATTCTACACGCCCAAACGGCCAGCAGGAAATGTACATGCTCGCCCATGGGCAACTCGCCTCAAATTTTCCGTGAACTCTACACTCTTTCTCTCCAAGCTTTACATCACAAGCTTTTGCACATTGCCTTTCATTTAATGGCTGCTTCCCGTAGCATTTCACGGGCGTGTTTTGTGGCGCTTTCCGAATCTTTTTGAGCTCCGAGCATACGCACCAGTTCGGTGACGCGCTCATCTTGATCCAGCAATTTCATTTCAGCTATGGTTCTTTGTTTTTCGACAAATTTACTGACCAGATAGTGATTTTCACCGGCTGCCGCAATGATGGGCATGTGTGTAATGCTAAAGACCTGGTGTTTTTGGCTTACGCTTTGCAGTTCTTTGGCTACAGCGGCGGCTATTCTGCCACCTACATTAGCATCGATTTCATCAAAAACCAGCACCGGCACCTTGTCTTCATGGCAGAGCACGGTTTTTATAGCGAGCATAACGCGGGCTATTTCGCCGCTACTTGCAATTTGGCGCAGCGGCAGCATTTCCTCGCCTACATTTGGCGCGAAGCAGAATTCCAAGCGGTCAGCGCCCTGAGCACCGGGTTTACAATCGTAGAGCTTGAGTGCAAAAGTAGCCTTGTCAAAGCCCAAATGCGCCAGTTTGTCTGTGATATCTGCCGCCATATCCAGGGCGGCTGCTTTTCTTCTTTGTGTTAAAACCCGGCAGACCTCTTCATGTTCCTGGCGCAGTTTTCCTTGTTGTGCCAATAGGGTCTGCATTTCTTCGGTTTTGTTTTGTGCGCTTTGCAGGCGTTGGCGTATGCGTTGTGCTGTTGCCAGCACGGCGCTGATATTGGCGCCGTATTTACGTTTCATCTTCTGTATGAGGTCTAAGCGTTCCTCCAAGCGGTGCAGCTCTTCCTCATTGGTTTCGACATTGTCGGCATAGTCTTGCAGTTCCATACCCAGGTCATTGAGCATGTCTGAGATATTTTCGATCTGTTCGACAAATTGCGCTCCCTTGTCCGGGTCTATGTGTTCGATATCACGTAAGGTTCTAACGACTGCGGCGATTTGCTCGCCGAGGCAATTTTCTTCTTCACTGATATTGCCCACTGCGATTGCGGTCAGTTCCAATAGTCGCTGAGCTTGAGCGGCAAGCCGGTGCCGTGCGCCGATTTTTTCCTCTTCGTCTTCTTGAAGTTCAGCTTCTTCGATTTCTTGCAGCTGGAATTCAAGCAACTGCAATTCTTCGGGATGCAGGCTTACCTGTTCCAGTGCTTGCAGCGCGGCGGCACAATCCTCGAGTCGCCGCCAGACCTTGCTGCACAGGAGCAGTGCCTCGTTATTTTTGGCATAGCTGTCTAACAGCTCCAGTTGTTTGTGCGGGTTGAGCAGCGAGTGATTATCATTGGGGCCGTGTATATCGACAAGCAGCTCGCCCAGCTCTTTTAAGAGCGCCACAGTGACCGGTACGCCATTAACGAAGGCACGGCTGCCATTCTCACTGATAACGCGTCTGATAAGCAAGCGATCTTCTTCACAGGGTGGAAGACCTGCACGCTCGAGTAAAGCGGACAATTCTGCATGCAGAGCCGGAGACAGTGCGGAAATATTGAAAATGCCGCTGAGTTCAGCGTTGCTGCTGCCTTTACGGATGCTGCTCTGCAAAGCGCGCGAACCGGCCAAGAGCTGAACCGCACCCAAAATCAGGGATTTACCGGCGCCGGTTTCACCGGAGACGGTATTCAGTCCGGCGGCAAAATCCAGCTCCAGCTCAGATACCAGTGCGAAATTTTTTATGTAAAGCGACTCTAGCATGAATTAGTTTTTTCGGGGGTGCCTAAGCGTGAATGCAAATACGAGCTGCCGGCGATTATATAAGATGATGGAAAAATCCAATAATTCCAGCTCTTTTCCAACTTGTATGCCAACTTTCCTAATCTTGCAGTTATGGGCTGTACCTGTAGTCAAACCG
>JAAZKR010000267.1 GCA_012799725.1 Oligosphaeraceae bacterium
GCCCGGCCGCAGGACAACAACCGGCGAGGCGGGCGCCGGGGCCGATGGGGCCGGGGTGCCGGGCAGGCATGGCCGGCTATGGGACGGCACACATTGAGCAACTGGGCATATGATGAAAGGCTCTTTTTTGTGTTTTCTGGCCTATTTTACGTTATCGGCCACCCATTGTTTAGCCACATCCAGCAGTTTCAGGTTAGGCGCTATAAGCTTTGGTTTTTTGGCAAAGTTTTCTTCTAGTGCTTTGACGAAAGCTTCGTCGGGCAGCTTGGTGATGCCTAGGGCCATCATCACTCCAAACATGATAGTATTAGCACCTCTGGGATTGCCTGCTTGGTCGGCCAGTTTTTGAGCGGGTACAGGAATACCTTTTACGCCATCAGGCAATTTTACTTTGCCGATAATTGCATCGTACATAATGATGCCGCCAGGATTGACGTCATTTTTGAAACGTTCCAGCGAGGGCAAATTCATGGCCACGAGCAGATCCGGGTTATATACTATGGGGGAACCTATTTCTTCGTCGGAGATGATGACCGAACAATTTGAGGTGCCGCCGCGTTGTTCCGGTCCGTAGGAGGGGTACCATGATACTTGGCAGCAAGCTGCTTGTGCTGCCTGGGTCAGCATAACGCCAAGGCTCAGCACGCCCTGCCCACCAAAACCGGCTATCTTCACCTGTGATTTACCTTTAATAGCCGCGTCAGTCAGGCAGCTTTCTGCCGTTTTCAGATCAAAGGCTTCTTCCAGGGCATCCAGTGAAAAATCACTTTGGGTACGTTCAATGTTAGCGCTTTCGGCGCTCAGGTCACGGAAATTACGCAGCGGAAATTCCTGTGCCATTTGCGTGTTTATCCACTCATTGTTATTCACTGCGTTCATTTTCAGGTTGGTGGGGCAGGGTGAGAGCACTTCGACAAATGCGTAGCCCTTGCCGTCCCGCTGTATTTCTATTGCCTTGCGCACGGCGCGGCGTGCCTTACGTATATTAGCCGGATCGGATAGCGCTACTCTTTCGATAAATACGGGAGCCTTGAGATTATTAATAAGTTCGCACATGTGCAAGGGGTAGCCTTGTGTGAGCGGATCACGCCCAGCCTGGCAGGTGATGGTTTTTTCGCCAATCAGGGTGGTTGGTGCCATTTGGCCGCCGGTCATGCCGTAGACGGTGTTATTCACGAAGAACACCGCTATTTTTTCGCCTCGGTTAGCTGCTTGCAGGGTTTCATTAAGGCCTATGGAGGCCAAGTCACCGTCGCCCTGATAAGCGATAACGACTTTATCGGTGGCGCGTGACAATCCGGTAGCTACGGCCGGAGCACGGCCATGTGCCACCTGTATATTGCCGCAGTCAAAGTAATAGTAAGCGAAGACGGCACATCCCACCGGGCTGATCATGATGCTGCGATCCTGCAAATCGAAGTCAGCCAGTGCTTCGCCTATCAGTTTATGCAGGATGCCGTGTCCACAACCGGCGCAGTAGTGTGTGGCGGTGGGGGCAGCTCCGCCCTTGCGCGAAAATTCAGTATATAGGCCCTTGGTACGGGTGACTTGTTCAGACATGGAATTTTCTCCACATAAAAATTATCAGTTGTGCTGCTGTTTTTTTGTCTACTCAGGCTATGGCCTTGATTTTCGTCATTACCTGGTCTAAGGTTACCAGGTTGCCACCTAGCCGGCTTACCAGTTCAACCTTGCGGCTGCCATTGGTTGCCAAGCGCAAGTCATCAGCCATTTGGCCATTGCTCATTTCTACGCTGATGAAAGAAAGTCCAGGCTTTTGTGCCAGTTCAAGCAGTCGTTTCTTTGGAAATGGGAACAGGGTTTTGGGCCTGAAGAGCCCAACTTTTTTGCCTTCTTTCCTTGCCGATTCCACGGCAGATTTACAGATGCGCGATGATATGCCGTATGCTACCAGAATTATGTCGGCGTCCGCACAGGCTTGTTCTTCGTAAAGCGCCTCTTCTTTTTCAATGGCAGCATATTTTTGTTGCAGTTTTTCGTTAAATTCCTCGAGTTGGTTGAAGTCCAGGAAGATACTGGTGACCAGGTTTTTTCTGGTTTCGGGCGTGCCGGCTACTGCCCAGCTAGTATCTACCTTCGGGTGCAAAGCTTTTTCCGGGAAACGCAGTGGCTCTATCATCTGTCCCAGCACGCCATCTGCCAGTACATATACCGGAGTACGCCATTTGTCAGCCAAATCAAAGGCCAGCATGGTAAAATCGCACATTTCCTGCACGCTATTAGGTGCGAGTACGATACAGCGGTAGTTGCCATGTCCGCCTCCTTTGACTACCTGATTATAGTCGGATTGTTCCGGTCCTATATTGCCCAGTCCCGGGCCGGCGCGCATGATATCGACAATCACGGTTGGCAACTGAGCGCCGGCGAGATAGGAGATGCCTTCTTGCATAAGGCTGATGCCCGGGCCGGAGGATGCGGTGAAGGCACGATGTCCCGCCGCAGCGGCACCATAGCACATATTGATGGAAGCCTCTTCCGATTCGGCCTGCACAAATTTGCGTCCTAACATAGGGAAATAGCGCGAAGCCTCGTGTAATATTTCACTGGCCGGAGTGATTGGATAGCCGAAAAAACAGTCCGAACCGGCATAAAGTGCGCCGATTACTACTGCTGTATTGCCTTTAACAAGTTTTGTGACCATGACTGTCTCGTTTGACTGCTGAAATCAAAATAGTGAATTAGGAGTTATTCAAAAAATGAGCGACCCCTTAAGCAAAAACGCCTCAGGCTTTGCGAGGCACATGCACTGAGATGGCGTTAGGCTCAGGGCAATCATAGAAGCAGTTATTGCAGCCGATGCAGCCAGAGCCGGCGTAGACCACATAATGATAGCCGCGCTCGTTGAGTTTATCGCCAATCCGCAATACTTTCTTGGGACAGGCAGCGACACAGCGTCCGCAGGATTTGCACTCCAGGGCGTTGATTAATGGATAAGCCTTATCGCGCTCCAGGTTCATAAATACGGCGTTCCAGTTTTAAGAATGATGAGTTTAGGGAAACAGTTAATGTAATAACAAAGGAATAAAAAGCAAGCAGTAAACAATTCGTTGCCAGCAAGCTTTTTTCGCAATCTGTCAATCTTCCGTGGTGCGGTGTGTGGAAGCCCGGAAATTGCATGGGGCGCATCAGTCCAATCTCTTTGCTTAAGAACTTTTTTAGCCACGGAAAACACAAAAAACTTGGCGCGGACTGATCGTCCGCCCCAGTTGAAAGACTCAATCCACAGATTA
>JAAZKR010000268.1 GCA_012799725.1 Oligosphaeraceae bacterium
AGACGCCCTCGGGCAATGCTATATCATAGATAAGATTTCCGGTATAGAAAGGCAAACCCTGCTTAGTCCAGTCACCGAATTTCAGAGATTTGACCGGCGAGACAATGGCATAGTCTTTTACCCCGAAGTCACCGAGCAGGAAAATGTTTTCGAGGCCGGCTGTATTTTCATCAAATTTCGATTTCAGAAGCAGCTGATTTGTTCCCGTCTTGAAAAGTCGCCGATCTATAGGAAGCGTCCGTATGGAACGGTCACACCAGTATCCGGTATCCTTTGCAGAGATGGGGGAGTTATTCAGGGTGATTTCATATTGTTCTGGGCATTCCAAAGCAAGCTGGCAATCCTGTTTTGGCAAGACCTTACAGACGAACTCATATTTGAGAGTCAAATCAAGCTGTTTTGGATTTTTGCTTTTGCTGCGACACCAGGGCTGTACCATACTGCCACCTCGGGGGCGGACACCCAACATGGCGCGCAGGTCTGAATCCAGTCTCAGGCAATGTGTCGCCTCTTGCCATGCCCCGTTGTTGATCTTTGCCTGGGGCATATCCAGCAGAAGCGCATTGGGTTCGTCCAGAGAGACCGGCCGGGATTGATCAGGCAAAACCGACGCATTTTTAAGCTGCTGAACCGGTCTCGGCAGTGGGGCTTTCGCATTCAGAGGCTTACGCGAAGCAATAAAGAGCCGTGAAGCAAGAGGCTCCAGCGGACAAGGGAAAGAAATTCCCTTGTCAGTAGCAGTGACCTGTGGGACGGAATGCAGTTTGCCGGTATGTGGATCCATTTGGTAAAGATGATAGTGCTTAGGCAGCTTCCAGATGACCTTGGCTTTCGGATAGGCGAGTTGCCTGTCGCGTACCATTGGCATCTTCATCTGCTCCGTCTGAAAATAACAGGAAGTGTTACAGAGGAACAAGGTCTGAAAATCACTGCCCTTCTTCAGTAAATATAGAGCCGGGGTAATTTCCAAGCCATCGTGATCCTGAATCCGGACATGGCGCACATGGGGCGAAAGCAGATGGTCAAATTCCAAGTTGCTGACATGTCGGAAATCCGCATATTTTTCCTTGGGGATTAGTGATTCCTCGCCATCCAGATACTGTGGAACTCTCCCCATATAAAAGACTTTTCCGCCATTGTTTGCAAACTGGTGGAGCAGTTCCAGTGTCGAGGCGCGAATGGTCCGGATTTCGGGAATAAGAACTGCCCGATAAGAGGCCTTGTTGATCATGATGCGTTTTTTCCGGACGCTTGCGTAACGCGACATCAGCTCCTCGTCTCCAAAGTCAAAATCCAGATGCTGTCCCAGCAGTTCGTTGCTGAGTTGGATAAAACTAAAATTTTCGGGAAGAGTATTGCCGGGAACATGGCGTCCCCAGAAGGATTCTATCGGATGGATGACCAGCAGGTCCCGGACTTCCTCACCTTTTTCCAGAGCGGCGGCAATGCGTGCAAAATAATCTTCCACATAGGAGTATTCATCGGCCCATGGGGATTGATAGGAGATACTGGCCGGGTAATCCCGCTTGGCTTCGGCAGCCATCGTATACCAGGCCAGATGCTGGCATCGGAGATTGATACCCAGTGCCACCTGCCAGTCCCCCATGGCCTTGTGCCCCATGAATGGAAAATCCCACCCTGTGCAACCATAGGTTTCTGTAAGACGCCACTTTCTACCGAATTGACGTGCTACAGAGGTGCATTGCTTTGCCGTATTGAATATGAACCAGCGTTCGGTGAGCAAATCAATTCCTGGCACCTGCATGAACTCGTAGAAGCGCATGGCAGTTCCGACGGCATAGGTCTGATTGGCCAGCGTATCTTCACAGAGCACATGACCGGTATAGAGCAAGTTATTCTTTTCGCACCAGTCGCCAATGATTTTGCCAAAAGCATTGCAAAACAATTCGGTCAGCATATTGCGGTAATCAAGGCGGGCTTTCGAAAAATCCTGGTTGTATATGGGATAGACCAGTTCCGGAAGATGTTCCTCGATGGCATAACCATATTTTTTCCGGAATTCAGCAGGAAGTTTCCCGGTCCAAGGCAGGGTATTTCCCGGGACATGGCTTATGAAATTCGGCTCATCAGTAAAGATGCCGGGAACAAGGTTGCCAAAGGTCGAGGAAAATCTTTTGCGGTATTCTTCATGGGTCACTCGGACAAACTGCTCGACCGCTTCGGGATTCAAGGTATCGAGGTAGGTCTGATCATTGAACCAGGATTGCGGGCTGCCGGTTTTTTCCTGAAACAGCAAAAATTGTTCATTTTCCCTGAGCTTATCCGATGCTTGGCAGGGACGGTATGACACAAGCAGCCCACTGTCAAGCTCGATGATAAAGGCCGCCTGAAGCCCCTTCCCTACAGGCTTCGGAATGCTCTGTACAATATTGTATTCCAGAAAACGGATGCGGTATTTTTCATCTTTGGTGACCAGGCCGCCGGCGGCGCCGGATGGCCAGCGATCCTCATCATAGAGCCAAGCTCTCATCTTTTGCCGTCTGGCTTCGTCAATACAGACCTCGATCATGCGGAACCATTCTTCCGAAAGATAAGGAGTATCCAGGCCGATTCTCGAGTGCATGAAGAATCCACCCAAGCCCATTTTTTTCATACTGCGGATTTGCTCCCGCAGTTCTTGTTCTTCCAACTTGCCATTCCATGCCCAAAAAGGAATGCCGCGATACTTGTCATGGGGAGTAATCATAAGAATCCTGATCTTTTTGTTGAGAATGATTGCTTGCGGTTAAAGGGGATAGATACTTGCTGCTTCGAGTGTACCGGGTTTATATGAAATAGACACGATAATAAGCTACTTCTACAGCAATTTTTTGCAAATGCAGCTGGGATTTTTAACCACGAACCACACGAAAAAAGTAATGCGTCAGTCTTCTGTAGTACAGGGTTCAGGGGAATGGG
>JAAZKR010000037.1 GCA_012799725.1 Oligosphaeraceae bacterium
AAGACTTCTCGTATGCCGTTATGCTCCACCTCCACTACGACTACGCAGGTTTGCAGCCAAAAGGCCAATACCATAACCAGGAACAGTGGAACCACAGTGCGCTCCAGGAAGCGGTAAAACCAAGCCTCTGAGACCTCGAAGCCAAATTGGTAGTCCAGCGAAGCAGCCACATTTCTGGCCATGCCGCCGGGTTCGGTAAACAGTGCCAGCAGCCTGCTTTCCGGCAGCGGGCGTTCCTCTTCACCGGGCAGGCGCGGACGATAGAACTCGATTACGAAGCTAACAAGCAGCTCTATGGCCAACAAAAAGATAAGTACCATGCCGACGCGCGCCATGCTGATATCTATGGTCAAGCGCGCCTTGTCAAAATATTCCAGGAAGAGTGCAATGCCGCTAAGCAGATATAGGAAGCCGGCCATAAACATCCATGCGCCGGAAGGGCGCAGCCAACGGCAGCCTTTATTACGACTGGCGCCGACAAAGAAGCTGCCGGCGATCAGGGTCGCTATGCAGCAGCAAACCGCCAATATTGCCATGGGCAACGGCTTAGGTGCGACGGCAAAAGCCTCCATCCTATTCCAGCGGAACCAAGTAGGCAAAGATATCAGCAGAATCACCAACCCCATGGCGATGGTAAAAAACGGCACAAAATATTTGACGAACTGCATATTCGCCCGGGTTGCCATGCGCAGTGCATCATCGGCGTCGTCAAACAGCTCGGTTTTGCCATGCGCCTTTCTATAGTCAGCAGCAGCTTCTTCTTCGACAGCTTGTTTTTGCGCAAAATGTGCACGGGCAAAAGCCAAAAAAGCCAAAAGCACGCTGGCAAAAGCAGCTATTACACCGGGTATCATGGCAGAACAGTTGGCGGTATTCATTATATAAATGCCAACAAGACCAAGTGCCAGGCTGAAAACCATGGCTGCCCAGCTCAAATTGCGTGGGCGTGTACTCACTTCATTCATTGAGGACGACCTCCAAGTAAATGCGATTGAAGCCCAATGGCTTCACTAAAAAAGGCAATGCAGCTCGTTAATATAATCCTTGTAGCAAAAATGGCAAGAAAACAACAAAAGGCAGATAACCTGTACTTCTCAAAATGGCAGGCATTATTCATCATTACTTTTGCAGGCACTCTTGAATCTGTTTTTCAGTAATCGGCCCTGCGCGCAGCAACTGCGGTTCGTCGCCGAGCAGCGATATTACGGTAGAGGCCACGCCGTCGGTCTGACTTATCTCACCGGCATCCAGCGCCAACTCCGGCTCACCATTCAGTTGTTGCAGCGCATCTTGCAATGTTACAGCTGGCGGCAGTCCCGAGCGATTTGCGCTAGTAGCTGCCAGGGGCTGCTCCAGGCGTTTCAGCAAGCTTAGTAAAAAATCGCAGGCTGGGATGCGCAGCCCTATAGTTTGCTGCTCCGCTGCCGGGCAAACCATGGTTAAAGGGCCGGGCCAGAATGCGCCGGCCAGCTTTTGCAGCGTCATGTCCACATGCAGTCCGCAACCAGCTGCCTGCTCCAGCGAAGCAGCCAGCATCTGTAATTGTTTATCCTCGGGGCGTTGTTTCATGGCATAGATACGCTTGCGCCCGGCCTGATTATTCCACAGTGTCATTAGACCATACACCGTCTCAGTAGGCATAAGCAACACTGCGCCGGACAGCAAATATCCTACTGCCAGCGTCACTGCCATTTCATCATGTATTGAAAGCAGTCTCACAAACAGGTCAACTTTCTGTATTTTTTATCTGGGCATGCTGCACTTAGGCAGTCTGGCTTTGTCGTTTAATCTTTTCCAGTATGGGCTTTTCGTTGTATTTCAACAGTGGCAGCAGTAGCAAGAAAAGTATCGGCCCCGCCACAAATATGCTCAATATGCCCAAGTAACAGGCCAGAACCCCAGCCACGGAGTGTGCCAGGATGGCACCAAGCGAACGAAAGGTAGCCGCCAAGCCAAACATCAGCCCCTTGCGCTCCGGGGGGGTAGTCTTGGAAAGCCAAGTATTCCAAACCGGCTCCAGGCCGGCCGAAAAGAATATCATCATAAAACGCAGTGGCATAAGGCAGAGCACCGGCACGGCAACGCTTACTCCAAAGAAGAATGTACGCGGCAGTGGCATCAAAGTTACGCTCAAGAGCATCATTCCCATAAAAAATGCTGCACCCAATATGGATATACGAGCCACTTTAGACGCGTGTTTATCTATCCAGCGTCCCAGGATCACACCGGAAAACATGGCTCCTATACTGCCCATGCCCAAAACCCAGCTGCTTAGACGCGGCGTATTGGGCGAACCAGGTCCACCATTAAGATATTCGACAAAGAGCGCGAACTGCGAATTGTCCAGATAGCGCGCCAGAGTGGAAAATATGTATAAGGTAAACAGCGGCATGGCCGGCATAAGCACGCGACGCCACCCATGCCAGTCCACATCGAACATCTGCCGGAAACGCCTGCTTTTAGCGGGTGCCGATACCGGTGGTGTAAAATTCTCTCTGGCAAATATCCATACCAGGAGTCCTGAAAATACCAGCGTGATACTGGAAAAAAGGAAAGAGCGTTGAAAGCCGAACTTTTCGGCCAGCAAGCCCCCCAGGAACAGGCCGGTCATATCTCCGGAAAAGACCGAAGTACTCAGGAATCCCAGAGCGAATCCCTGCCTTTCGACCGGCGTGCTGCCGGCCACAAGAGTCATGGAAGCTGACACCGTGCCGGTGAACAAACCCTGACAGCAGCGCAGCATCACGAACCAAATGGGTTTTTTTGCCATGCCCATTAGCAGCACAATCAAAGCGCCGCCGAAATTGGCTCGCAGCACCATGTTCTTGCGTCCATAGCGATCCGCCAGCACCCCCCAGACGGGTGACATTATTGCAAAGGCCAGATTGGACAAGGCCGCCGCCATAGCCGCATATGCACGCACCCGTCCCTCATCAGCCAAACCCAACGAACGCAAGTAGAACGGCGCAAAAGGCAGGGAGAGCGAGAAGCCCACATTGGATATAAACTGCGAAAGCCACATGATGAACAGGTTTTGCTTCCAATATGTGCGTTCTATACTTGCCATTGCCGCAGAGGTCAAGATTCGTTAAAAGTGCTATTTTCAGGGCATCAAGCCACGTGATGCCACAAGAAAAGATTGCCCAGGAGCTGTGAAAAAAACTAAGGCAGCGGTCCTGGAACTATTTTAAGCTGTTTTCCCCTATTCTGAAAGGAGCGTATACAAGTACGCGACTGACAGAAGAGGGGGAAGGCAGCCAAAAAAATCGGAAATGTAAACTTAATTTTGAACAAATCTTTAATATTTCATGGTTGCTTTTATGCCGCCCCAGTAGTTTCTTCTGCTATTGAAGCGTCCATAGTCATCATCCTGCCGCGTCCAGTCACGCACATCGGGGTCCAGAGCGCAGGAAACCCCCAGATGCGGGCTGATACAAAGCCACTCATTGGCCTGACAATTCAAGGCCAGCTCAAAAACGGCAAAACTCAGTCCCCTGCCGTCACCACCGTATTCGCTCATAAACGTAGTATCGCCCCAATACAGGTCGCCACTGAATTGCAACTCGAAAGCAGCTTTCTTGTCCAAAGCGTAGGTATAGATGCCCCCCAGAACTAGCCAGTTTTCCTCAATTTTATAGTCATGTGCGCCGCTTAGTTTGACTGCCAGGCAGCTGCGACCGCTTTTATAGACTTCGTCAAGTGAGACGCTCAGCATGATTGCGCCAGAGTTTCCGTCAGTGGCGCTGGGATAGTGGTAATAGGTCCAAGACAGGTCTAAGGTAATTGGCCCTATGCCTTCGACATCCTCAAAGGTATAATAATAGCCCACATATGGATTGACTTCTTCAAAGCGCCATTTACGTTCACTGCCATAGAGTCCTTCGTCGCTGCCTACATAGCCGTTACGGGATTGAAAATGCGTCAGATTGTAAGCCCCCCACACTCCCACGTAAAAGCCTTGGAATTCCATGCTGAGATCGCCGAGCAGCACTGCCTGGTTGTTGTAAACCATGCCATTATATATGTACTTGCTTGCCCAATCCAGCTCCAGCTTAAACTCGGGACGATCCGCTTCGGCCTGCAAGCCCAAAGCTCTGCCTGCCTCCTGTGCAAACAACAGACCGGCAAAAAACAGAATTACACAGAAAACCGAAAACTTGCTTCGCATCCCATTTCTCCTTGAAATAAGCTGTGATATAGACCTTTTCGCCTGTCACTCACCGTGAGTGGGCAGTGATTCGGATAAATATAGCTTTGAATAACAATAAAACCAGAAGAATAATGCAGAAGAGGCGCCTAAATCCAACAACAAAAAATCTTTTTATAACTGGCATTGGAATGCCAATGATTTTTCCACAGGCTGTACAGATTTCTGCGCAATCTGCGGATTCAAGAGATAGAAAACAGAAAGATACCTGGTCTCAAAGTCTGTTTAGGGAGCGTTCATTGTCTCAACTTCGGGTCCAGGGCGTCTCTGACTGCGTCTCCGAAGATATTTGCCGGCAGCACCAGTCCGAGCATGAATAGCAAAGCGGCGCAGAGTTTCCACCAGATGACCGGATCCCGGGTCAATTCGCTTCTGGCATCGTTGATCATTGCACCCCAGGACATAGTGTCGGCCCCTACACCTATGCCCAGATAAGTCAAAGCCGCCTCGGCTAATACTTCGCTGGAGAAGCGCAGCATGGCGGTAATTAAAATTATATGCAATACATTGGGCAGGATATGACGCATGATTATTTTCCGACCCGATGAACCCATACTGATGGCAGCCTGCACGAAGTCGCTTTCGCGCAAGCGCATAGTTTCGGCACGCAACAGGCGGCAGAGACTGGTCCAAGAGGCTATGCCCATGGCAAGGCAAAGCTGCGCCAATCCTTGTCCGAAGATAATCATAAAGGCAGCCACGAACAGCACCGTGGGTATGGAGCTGAGTACGGTATAGACATATTGGATAAGATCATCAACCACCCCGCCATAGTAACCGGCACAAACCCCGAAAAGCATGGCGAATGGCAGAGCCAGCAAGGTGGTCAACAAGCCTATAATCATGCCGGTGCGCACGCTTTTCAGGCACTGGTAAAGCACGTCCACACCTACTCGGTCAGTGCCAAAGAGATGCTGACGCGGATAGAGCAGTGCCGGTTGCACGCGGCGCGGCACGCCGTCAGCATCCAATTCGGTTTCGCTGAAAAACTGTTTTGTGGCCAGCGGCGCCGAGTAGGTTTTCTCTTGTTTGTGACGCAATGGCTGCAACAGGCGGTCCAATGCTGAGGCGCCTTGATCATACAATATTTTTTGACTTTGCGCATGGCGCATCAGTTCACCGCTCTCAGGATGCCGCATGGGGCTGCACCAGCCGAAGCTGTCAAGCAAGGCTATTAATAAATAGACACAAAGTACAGCCAGGCAGAACATGCTGCCGCGACGACGCCGTATCTCTCTGAACGCCTCGCGCCAGTACGCACGGCGCGACAGCCTCAGAGCCAGCAGGAATAAGACCAGCAATAAGATGCCGGTAGCAAGATTCTTGGCCGGCCAACCTTGAAAAAAATCTGTCATGTCAAAGCAAAGTGGGAAGAACGCTGTGAAGCACGAATTAGGGGATATTCAAAAATCATTTCAGTCGGATACGCGGATCAACAAGCGCATAGCATATATCAGCGAGCACGGTGCCCAGCATAAAGAGCAGAGCTCCCAAGAAGACCATCGCCTTTACGGCGGCAAAATCCTGCGCCGCTACTGCATTAATGGTGTAGCCTCCCAGCCCGGGTATGCCAAAGAAATTCTCCAGCAACAAATTGCCCATGATCAACATGAGCAATTGTATGGGTACGTTGGTAAGTATGGGTATCAGGGCATTTTTAAGCACATGCACAAAAAGCACGCGGTTTTCTGAAAGGCCCTTGGCTCGAGCACTGCGTACGTAATCGCGGTTAATCTCCTCTAAAAAAAGCGTCCGGTAAAACCTGACACCGCCACCAAAATTGCTCAATACTCCGACAAGGATAGGCAATAGTAAAAAACGCAGCATGCTTAGACCCGGCAGGAAGCCGGACACCGGCAGCAAACGCAACTGCTTGCCCAGTAGAAATTGACCGGCAATAATATAGATCAGGGTAGACACTGACATGAGCAGGACGCAGCCGATTTGCGCCATACGATCCAAGTTGCTGCCTCTGTTTGCCGCCAAATAGAGAGCGGCGGCAATATTACACAGCAGACTAGCCAGAAATATAGGCAGAGTTAGGCAGAGCGAGGGAATTATACGCTTACGTATCTCTCTGCCCAGAGGCTCTCGGTTCATGTCGGAATTGCCGAAATCACCCCAGAACATGGAAAGACTTTTCTGAAAAAAAATAGTCTGAGTGAAGCAGCGCAGGCCGCTTTCTTCACGATTGTAGAGACGGGGCAGATGATAGCCCAAGGCCTCTTTCCAGCGTGCTATCTGCTCCGGATTGGCTGCCTTGTCGCCCAAAGCCTGCCTGGCCATGTCATCCGGACTGTTTACCAGAAAAAACAGGGCAAAAACCAATAGGTTGACCCCAAGAAGTATGGGCAGCATATAAGCGATACGGCGCAGTAAATAGGTAGTCATAAGACTGATATGAAAACAAAGATCAAGGAACCGTTCAAAAGTTTGCTTTATCCGCAGATTACATCTGTAAGCCCTGGTGGCCGTAGAGTGTGGTGCGTTGGTGGATGCCCTGTGGCCGGCCATATTTGGCCGGGCGGCGCTCATCCTAAGCTCGCTGTGGATTTGATTTATTCTTTGTCCGGTGGCAGCAGCATTTCTATGTCTTTATTTTGCAGCCAGCAGCTCTGTCCATCCGGCAGCTCCACCTCGGACCAGGTTTTTCGCCGCTGTAACAACTTGAATTCACAGCCGGCATGCAGTGCCTCTGCGAAACTAGGAGCATAGCTTTCACTGTCACCCTTACGTGGCATACTTTGTGCTGCGACAATGACACCGTATTGTTGCTTGTGCATATTCCGCAGGCTAATCAGAATCGAGCTGCCGGTGCTCAGGCTTAATATAAGCAGCAAAAGCAAAGTTACTCGCCAGGCCGCCTTGGTATTATACAGCAGCAGTATGGCATTCAGCCAGAAAAGCACAAAGAAAACCGAAAACAGCTTTTGCCTCAGGCTTAGACGCAGGTCATGATGCCAGAAGAATAAGGTTTTCAGTATCCGGGCCTGTTCGCTTTCCTGAAACTGATCGTTGCGCCGAGCCCTTGCATACTGTAAATTTTGCCGCAGTTTGCCATCGTTGGGATCCAACAGCAATGCTCTTCTGTAGTTCAGGATGGCTCGCCCTAAATCATCCATGCGAAAGTAGACATTAGCCAGATTGTAATAGACGCGGGCATTCTTCAGGTCGCTGTCCTTAAGTACTCTTTCATAGCGTGCCGCAGCCTTGCGACAAAGCACTACGGCCTGGGCCGGATCACGCTGCCTGATCTCATTGGCCTCATGAAAATAAGCTTCAGCCTCGCTGCAAAGCAAGACAGCCTTTTCACGGGTCAGCCGTGTGGAGTCGCTGTCAGAAGCAAATGCCACAACAGCCATCAACATAGTAAGGAGCAGTATTTTCGCTCTCATAGCACCGCCTCCAGCCCTTTGATGGCCAGCTTCATCTGCTCCCGTAGCTTCGGCAGTGACAAAGTCGTTGCACCGGCAAAGCGTCCAGCCTCACAATCCGCCAAAATTTGCTTGAAAGGCAAGCAATCTTCTTTGCTCAGGCCACGGGCGCTGAGAATATGCTGCAAGTCGGCATAGGTTACTATGCCCGGCTCCAATTGCAGACGTTGACGCAGATAGTCCTGCAAGATTTCGGAAAGCTCCTCCAGCGCTTCCGGCTTATCCGTTTGCATTCTACGCAATCGCGACAGGTTTTTGGCGGCAGCCTTAGCCGCCAGCCTGGCACCGGGGTTGGCCTCTCGACGCCGTCGCCACAAGGTGGCAGCTGCAAGCAAAGCCCATGCACCCGGCGGCAGCAGCAACCCGACCAATGTGCTTGCCGAGCTCAACCGAGCGCCGGGGACCTGATTGCCGGCAGCTAAAATAGCGGCAGGCTCATAATTGTGCGCGATACCGACCTCGGAAAGCTGTAACTCACGGGGCGAAATAGATTCAAGCACGGTGCCGCCAACCGCATCCTGTACAGTCAACGAATGTATTTGCTCGACTTTGATGGGAATGGGCTTGCTGACAGCAAAATCATAACTGCCTTTGGCAGAATTGAAGTAGGGGATTTCTAGAGCAGGTATCTCATTGATGCCAGCTCCGTTAGCACGCAGAGTGCATTGAAAAAGCTTAGCGCCATCCTGTACAATCCCGGGTTCCTGAGCGGATATCTTGAAATTGGCTGCCAGAGCCGGCAGACTCTCCAAGGGTGGCAGCTTGATATGATCCAAATAAGGCGGTCCGCTCAAAACTATGCTCAATACCATGGGATCACCCACATTAACCTCCCTGGGCTCTGCGCTGACTTCAATGCGACATTGCCCGACTATACCGCTGAAATTAGCAGGCTGCCCAGCGCTGGGCAAAGGCTTCACGCGCAACTGTAAAGGCGGTGCAACAACGCTGATTTTGCGAGTAGGACGCCGCGAGCCAGAGAAAAAAGTTTCAAAGTCATCAAAGGGTGAAAGCCGCCGTGACTGCTGTGTTCTTCCACTGCGCAGGTCTTCAATCTCGCAAATAGCGCTGGACTCCGGTAGATTATAATCACCGGCCTGCAAAGGAATCAGTGGGCGTTCGAAAACCAGGACACTGCAATTCTTGCCTTGAAAACGCACATTGCTCTGTAATGCGATAAGCTCAGCACCCTGTTGGTTGTTGATGCCTTGATACTGGCGTTGCCTGGCTCGATCAATTGGCGGCCTATAGTCCGGAAAAGAAAATTCAGGCCGCTGCAAGACCGGCAAATTGAAACTGTAGTTATAAATCTGCCGGTCTATATACCAGCGCCAAGTAAGCATCAACGGTTCACCTATATAGGCTTCGGAACCGGAAAGCTGAGCCTGCAAAACTATACCCTCGATCTTCTCGGGTTCGCGCACTGTGATGCTGATAGGCTGTGTTCGCTTAACTTGGCCATTGACCATGACTTCGAGCGCAGGAATGTTTAACTTGCCCAGTTGCAAGGGTGTAAGCAGATAGCTAAAGGTGGTGGTGACCGTCACGCTCTGAGTGCGACGTCCATTGACAATGCTTAGTCGGCTGCTGTGGCTGTGCTGCGGAGGCTGCGGCGCAACTCGAAATCCGGGGAAAGCAGGCAGGCGTGGAGCATTGGCCTGTTGCTCTGAGTCTACTTGTATTTGAAATAAAAAAGGCTCGTTCAGGTAGGCATCTTGAGTCTCGACTCCAACACGCAAATCCTGTGCTGAAAGTGCCAATCCGCAAAATATTAAAAATTGAGTTAATGTGCGAAGTTTTGTGATTGACACAAATAGCTTCAGCCAAATTATTTTGTTATTTGTCATTGGTCAACTGTCATTGTTGATGGTCGTTCTTGGTGCTTGACGGTCATCAGTCTGTAGTTTGACCCGGGAAAGGGATCCACCCAAAGACAATGCCCTGTAAAGGCATTGCTTACAGGCAACCAGACATACGCCACGTCAAACTAAGCTGCCTAAACTTTATATCAGAACATTTCGTACATTACCTGCTTCTCATGTCTTTGTGCGCCTTGGGAATCTCCCCCTTGGCGTTCTCGGGTCTTGGCGGTTAATGAAGATGATTAATCGCCATTTACCAGTCCTTGTCCACCGGTTTCAGGTCAAGCTGCTTTTTCAGTCTAAGGCGTCGATTCTGCAATTCTTCGTCTATGATGTCCTGCGGCTCCAGGTTAAGTTCAAACCGCTGTTGCTCTTTTTCATCTGCCGCTTCGTCGTCCGGGTCTTGTTGTTGCTCTTGCTCATCTAAGTCTTCGCCACTGCTGGAATGCTGCTCTTCTTGCTCTTCATTGCCCTGCTCCTGCTCCTCTTGCCGGCCGGCCTGCTCCTGCTTCTCGCCATCTCGCTGTTGCTGTTGTTGCTGCTGTCCTTGTTGCTCACTCTGTTCTTCTTCCTCGCCCTGCTCCTGCTTCTCACCGCCTTGCTGTTGCTGCTGTTGCTGCTCTTCTTGCTGTTGCAGCTCATGTAACAATTTTTTCAGGGTCATCTTAGCTTTTTGTGCATTTGCCTTGGCGGTTTTACCCTTGGGCACCATCTGCAAGCTGTCTTGGTAATGTGCCACGCTGCGTTCACATTCCTGCACCGCTTGATCCAGCTCCTTGTTTTCTGCCAATTCCGTGGTGTTCAGGAAAGCGCAATTGCCTAAAGCCAATTTTGCTCGAGACGCCAGCTGTCTATCGGCCGGTTGACGCTGTAAAGCGAGATCATACGCCCGACTGAAAAGCTCCGCCGCCCTGGTAAAATTTTCCTGTTTGTAGTTTGCCATGCCCCGGTTGAAGTAAAGATAGGGCGAATCCGGCTCTATCTCGGCAGCCTGGGCATATTTTTCCAAAGCCGTGCCGTAATCTGCTGCCCGCATGGCCTTATTACCTTCTCGCAGCAGTCTGTCTGCTTCAGCACCTGTTGCCGTCAGTGTTAAGGCAAGTAAAAGCGAGGCCGATTTGACGATCTGCCGACGTTCGCTCAGCATGCTGCTCAACACCAGGCAAAGCATGCCAAACAGCAGGAATATCTGAAATTTTTCCTCGTAGCGCTGCAAATTCTGAGACTCCATCTCGCGTTTGGCAGCGCTGGCTATGAGTTGGGTATAGACCTTGTCCAGCTCTATATTGCCGGTGCCCACCGGCAGATAACGCCCGCCTGGCGTAGCCTCAACCATCTGGCGCAAGGTCTTGGAGTCCAAGCCAGAACGCACAATTTCACCGTTGTATCTGAGCAAGTCGCGCCTGCCCTGAGCATCGCTGATCACAATAGGACTGCCCGACTCATTGCCCAGGCCCAGTGCTATCAGGCGTATACCCTCCTCACCTATGGCCTTGGCCGCATCCAAAGGGAAGCTCTCGTGATCTTCACCATCGGTAATCAATACTATGTCCTTGTACTGGCGTTCCTGCCTATCAAAGACCTCACGGCCGACTTTACGCAAGGCGTCTCCTATCAAGGTGCCTCCACGCGCGACGCTCTGCGGCGAGGCTTCGGCCAAGCGCATACGAAAGAAGCCATAGTCTCTGGTCAGCGGACAGCTCAATACGCTGGTGCCGGCAAAAAGCACCAGTGCCACACGGTCGCCACTCAACACTTCAACGCAGTCATCTATGGCCAGCTTGGCTCTTTCTAAACGGTTCGGCTTCAAATCTTCAGCCAGCATGCTGCGCGAGACGTCCAGCAGGAAGACGACATCACGGCCATGCCGCTTCAGGGTCTGTGTTTTCAGATTCCATGCCGGTCGGGCCAAGGCCAGCAGCAAGAAAAGCAGAGCCAGCAAAAACAGGCTTTGCCGCAACAGGCGTTTGCCGGGGCTGAAACCGGCCAGCAAACGCTCGCGCATAGCCGGATCGGCGAATTGGCTCAGAGCCAAGCGTCGTCTGTAGGCGGCATAAAGCAAAAGCGCCGCCAAACAGGGCAAAAGCCAAAGCCAACGCAACATGGTTAAATTGTACCAGGTTCCTTGCATATTTCAGTTATCAAAAGCCGATTTTCTGTCGGCACACCCAAAAAAAGTCAACAAACAAAAACAAGCGGCACGCAGGAAGCTGAAACAATGGCGGCGCTTGCCTTGGTGCAAGCTTCCGCCTGCCCCTGCTCACACACTCAGGGCAATCGCCTGAGCATGGTGTTTTCCAACAATAACTTCAGGCAGAGCAACACTAGTGCGGAAAACGCAAAAGGCGCAAAGCACTCCTTGACGTCCAACGCACGCAGGGTTTCCATCTCGCTGCGTTCCAACTGGTCTATCTCCCGATACACGGCCAACAGGCTGTCAGCGTCATCGGCCCAGCGGAAAACACCGCCGGTCTGATCGGTGATCTCCTGCAAGGGTCGTGCATCCAGGGACGGCGTCCTGCGCAAACGCGCAAACAATCCGCCCGCTGAACCCTCGCCGGCGGTCACAACAATGGCATAGACTTTGACTCCCCATTTTTGTGCCAGCTCCCCGGCCTCTGCAATGCTGCGTTTGCCGCAGTTATTTTCGCCGTCGGTGAGTAAAATAATCACCTTGCTTTTGATTTCGTAACTGCCGGGTTCGCGTCGATTCTGTTCGGCCAAAGTCTGTTCCACCTCGTGCAGTCGGGCTGCTGCCAGCGCCAAGGCGTCACCGATATTGGTGCCGTCTTCGCTGCGCTCAGTGACAATCTGCACGCTGTCCAGATACTGCCTCAGCGCCTCGTGGTCTAAAGTCAATGGGCAAAGTGTGTCGGCATAGCGCGCAAATCTGATTATGCCGATCAGATCATTGGAGCGCCCCCCCAGCCCCTTGGCCTTATCGCCGAAAACAAATTCGGTAAAAACCTGTTTTACCGCTTGCAGGCGGTTCATGCGTCGACGGTCATACTCCATCTCTTGAGTCATGGAAGAGGAACAGTCGATAAGCATCTCAATGGCGATGCCTTCACTGTACTCTTGCACCTGCTCATTGCAGGATTGAGGGCGCGCCAAGGCCAGGCAAAGAAGCACCCAGGCAGCAAGACCCAAAAAGGCCGGTAAATGCTGCAAAGCCAAACGCCAGGAGCGGACACCATCCAAACGCAACAGCGCCAGACCAGAAAACGGAATGGCGGGCGGGCGTTGACGACGCATACGCCGCCAAGCGTAAAGCAGCAGTGGCAACAAAATGCCTAATAAAGCAATTGGACTCTCGAAACGATACATGAAAGCCGATTTTGTTAAACAGTAAGAACCGCTCCGTGCTATGGCACAACCTCGGCGGTTTGCTCAATGAATGATTTGCAGTAATCGAAGCTCTGCCTGGCATTTTGCGCACCGGGCTGATGCTCGGCGAATTTAACCAAGTCACAGTGCAACATAAACTCTTGCAGCAAAGGCCTTTTTTCGGCCAAAGGGGAATCTTCTTTAGTCAAGCTTGCTAGAAATTCCTCGCTGGTAAGTTCCGGCGCATTGATCTGAAACCGCTCCTCGATATACACCCTAAGTATGAGCGACAAGCGCTGATAGAAAGGCTTAAAGGCCTGTTGCTCCGGCAAGGCTTCGTCAAGAAGCTGCTGCAAAGCTTGCAGAGCTTTGACATGTGCCGGCACTAAAACGACCGGCGCTTGTACTTTTTTATTGCGTCTAAGCAGCCAGAAACCCAGAACGGCCAGCGAAACCAGCAACAACCCCGCCACAGTCAGAAGCCAACGACGACTCTGCCCTGGCCTGTGCAGCGATTCGGCCAGATGCAAACCGGATTCGCTGTCTATATCCTGCTTGGCGAAGAATTCCTCAGGCAAATGCACCTTCAAGCTAAATGCCTCCGTGACCAGCTCTTGTAGCTCATTTTCTCGTTTAAACTGCGCTGTCAAGGCAGGTATGCGCAATTCCGCGACCGGCATAGGCTCCAAGGTATATCGGCATTCGTAGAGTATGCGTCCGCCATCCAGATGCAAAGGCGTACTGCCGGCAAAGTCTACAACCAAGTAGCTGGATTCAGCTTTTTTCAGTTCGGGAAAAACAAAGGCCAGGCTCTCGTCAGCCTCAGCTTGCATGATCAACTGCACGCTGTCCATGACACCTACTTCTGCGCAGTCGCTGTAGATACGGAAGCTCATGTCGCCACGGCTAGCCTCAGCTTGCAGAATGAGCTCGGCTGCCGAACTGTCGAGCCGGCAGGAACAACAAAGCAAAGCCGATAACAAACAAACTGAACTGTAAACAAAAAATCGTAGCATGATTTATTTTACCGGGACACGACTTCCGCCCCCTTGACTTTTTGCAACGGCTTTTTGCGCGGCAAAAAATCGGCGTTTCATCTTTTTTTCTCGCGCATTCTGAGGAAGTTTACCAAACTGTGCTGGTAGTCCAAATCGCTGCGCAGTTTCAATTGGTCTACGCCCATGCCACGCAGCTCATTTTGCAGCTTCTCCTGCCTTTCCCCGTTCATTTTGGCATAAGCCTGTCGTATCCGAGAGCTGCCCGCATCAAAAAGCAACATTTTGCCGTTCTCACTGTCTTCGAACTCAATCAGGCCCATTGACGGCAAGCTGTGTTCACGGGCATCGCTAAGGCTGACTGCGATCAGATCATGACGGCGCGCCAGTTGTCTTAGTTTGCGCTCATAGCCTTGATCCAGAAAATCGGATACCAGGAATACGACAGCTTTCCGACGCTGCACCTTGCCCAGATAGTCCAATGCGTTGGCAATATTGGTCAACTTACCCTGCGGTTTGTAGCCCAGTATTTGCCTGATAATGCGCATAGCATGCTTAAGCCCCTTGGCAGGCGGGACATAGAGTTCTATCTCATCAGTGAACAGCAACAACCCTACTTTGTCATTGCTGCGTACCGCTGAAAATGCCAGCAGAGCGCAAAGCTCTGCGGCCAGTTCGTTCTTGCTCATGCGCACACTGCCGAATCTGCCGGAGGCCGATAGGTCCATCATGAAAATCACGGTCAGTTCACGCTCTTCGTGAAAACGCTTAATAAAAGGGCGCCCCTGTCTGGCAGTGACATTCCAGTCAATGGAGCGTACATCATCGCCGGGCTGATACTCGCGCACTTCGTCAAACTCCATGCCGGCACCACGGAAAGCACTTTTATACTCACCGGCCATCGCCTCAGTAACTATCTTACTGGTACGTATTTGTATATAACGCAGTTTTTTGGCTAAGTCCTTGGGAAGCATAATTCAAACTTACGAGTATTTTGCCGGGCATGGTTCAGGGCTGAAAGAGAGAAACGCCTTTTCCTATGGCACTTTTATGGCGTTAAGTATCATCTGAGCCAGCTCCTCAGAACTTTTTTCTTCGGCCTCGGCCTCATAATTCAAGACCAGTCGATGTCTGAGCACATCTATGGCCACCGACTTGACATCGTGTGGGGTAACATAGCCGCGCCCCTCTAACATGGCTTGGGCCTTGGCCGCCATACTCAGGAATATAGTCGCCCTGGGGGAAGCGCCATATTGCAGCCAATCACAGAGCTGATCGAGCTTATATTCCTGCGGATTTCGGGTAGCATCTACAATGTTTACGATATACTCTTCGATTTTATGATCCATAAAGATATCATCAGCCAGTTCGCGCAGCCTTTTGATTTCTTGGCCTTGCAGCACCGGCTGCACCTCTATATCCGGCCTGGAGCTGGCCATGCGGCGCAGTATCTGCAGTTCCTCGTCCTTGCTGGGATAGTCCACCTTGAGCTTGAACATAAAGCGGTCTACTTGAGCCTCGGGCAGCGCATAAGTGCCTTCCTGTTCCACCGGGTTCTGGGTGGCCAGCACCAGGAAAGGATCGTCCAAAGCAAAAGTCTCATCACCTATAGTGATCTGCCGTTCCTGCATGGCTTCCAGCAAGGCGCTCTGCACCTTGGCCGGAGCACGATTGATCTCGTCAGCCAAGATCAAATTAGCGAAAACCGGTCCTTTTTTGATGCTGAAATCACCGCTTTTGGGATTATAGACCAAGGTTCCTATTAGATCGGCGGGCAGCAGGTCCGGGGTGAACTGTATACGTTGGAAGCTGACCTGTATGCATTTGGCCAAGGTAGTTACGGTCAAGGTCTTGGCCAGTCCAGGGACCCCTTCAATAAGCACATGCTGATTGCACAACAAGGCGAGCAAAAGCCGTTCGATGAGCTGTTCCTGCCCCACAATAACCCGAGCGATCTCCTCGCGCACCTTCTGTAATAAAGCGGCCTCCTTGGCGACACGTTCGCCAATTTGCTTGACGTCTACCGACATAATTACTCCTGAACAAATTAACACAGTAAAACCTGTGCTCTTAGACTAAAAAACAAAAAAGAGGTTCCCAATGCCTTCTTTTTGTCCACGAAAGACGCATGAAGTTAATTTTGCTGTTTTCCCGCTTTACTTGGCCTCCTTGGCATCTAAAGCCTGGGGTTAAGCATGGTTAAGTACTTATGGCGCAAGCTCTTAAGCAGGGCATATATTCGGTTCCTGATCCTAAAAACCTGCGTAATCTGCGTAATCTGCGCAATCTGCGGATAAAAATGGATTGTACCCACCGCCACGCCCCAAAAAAAACCGGTCTCGCTATCGCAACTTGCGTCCATAGTTGAATAGAAACGGGTTTTCGCTTAGCTTCGTCAACTCGCGCCTCGGATCAGCGGAGCATTGCAAGTCCACCACCAAGTGCGCCACTTTGACCAAGTTGTTGCACAATCCACGCCAGTCATATGGATTTCTAGCGCGCAGTACGGTGAGCTCGCCTTCAATCCGGGGCAGCAGCTCCAGGCCACGGGCATCGCGCAAAAATTCGGCCTGCCCTGGCGCAAACTCCTTGGGCAGCTGTACCCGACTCCGCATCAAGGGCGGTCTGGCGAAGACAGTCAATGCCAGCGGAGTGCTGGCCTCTTGGCAAAGTTCCTCAAGCTGCTCGCGGTCAATCTCGCAGGATATGCTGCTGCTACGAAAACCGCAACTCTGCAAAAAGCGAGCGGCATTGGCATTCAACACTGCCAGGCCGGGTCCGGCCTCCAACGCCGACTTGCGTTTGTTGGCCAGATGCCAAGCATCCCAAGAGTTGATCTCCAATGCCAGCCCGGCCTGTTCAGCGTAATCGAGCAGCAGCTCAACGCTGCTTAGTTGTGCCTCGTACATCACAGCCGGCAAAGCTAAAACCGAAATAGCCGAGCCCAGTTCTGATAATACAGCAAGTTGAGCATGTATCGACTCCAGCGATGAAAACAACTCGCAGTCATATATCAGCTCATAACCAAGATCGGTTAAATCCTGCTTTTGCAGCCAAGCAAGCTCACTACGGCCTAGACGCAGGCGATTGGGCGCATCACCCAAACACCGACTATTTGCTGCGTTCGAGCCATGTTTTGCAAGTAGAAATGCATCCAGTTCCTCAGGTAGTTTGATGCGCACCTGCTCTTCGACCTGCTTATTTGCCAGCCTATAAAAACGGCTCAAGCCTTCCTGTACGGTTTTCAAACAACGTCGTGGCAACAACATGGATAAAATCTCCGGCGCGCAATGCAAACGCCATTCCAAGTTGCCCGGTGACCTGCGCAGCAGCTCGGCATACAGTTGTTCAATGCTGATAGCACGCTTGGCTGAGACGATACGCTGTCGGGCAATGCGCAAGCTGTCCTTATGTCCACGCCAGCTAAAATCCCAGACCAGTGCGCCGTCAGCCTCAAGTCGTAAATCTATATTTGGTTGGCGCGGCACTGACACCGGCTTGGCTTCAGTTTCTGTCGTCAGCCTTGTGCGTGGCCTGCCAGATTCGCCACTGATTTCGCTACGCCGCTCCGCAAAAAAAGCCTGGCTCATAGGTCTACCGCTATAGTCGCCTAATTGTTCAGCTTGTTCTCGTAGTTCGCTCGCGCTTAGCTCTTGGCGTTTGGCACTTTGAAAAAGCTGCACTGCACGCCGCACCCAATCTGCCGACTTGAGCCTCCCCTCTATTTTCAGCGCCTTTACACCGCATTCAGCCAATACGGGCAGACATTCCACCAAGCTAAGATCATGCATAGAGAAGACGCGCCCCTGCTCTCCTTTATCCGTCTGCCAGAGCACTCGGCAGGGGCTGGTGCATGCGCCGCGGTTGCCGCTGCGTCCCCCACCCCAGCTTGAGAGCAGGCAGCGTCCTGAACAGCTGAAGCAGAGTGCTCCCTGCACAAAGACTTCGCTTTCTATGCCGGGCACTGCGGAAGCTGCCTTGACCTCATCCTTGCTCATTTCCCTGGCCAGTACCACTCTTTGCAGACCCAGCCTCTTAGCCGCTTGCATACCTGCACTGCTGCTGATTCCGGCCTGTGTACTGAAGTGAAATTGCAGATCAGGAAAGAAATGGCGCAACTGCAATAAGGCCGCATCGCTTACGATAACTGCATCGACACCAGTTTCGGCAGCCAATTGCAGTGAACGCGCTGCCAGCCCTAATTCACGCTGCGCCAGTCCGGTATTCAGGGTCAAATATGCCAGAGCACCATGCTTATGCACCAGGGCTACGGTATCGGCCAGCTGCTCGGGAGCAAAGTTTTCCGCTCCCTGACGCGCATTCAGACGTTTTAAGCCAAAATATACTGCATCGCTACCGGCCTCCAGTGCTGCCTCCAAGACGGCTCTGCCACCGGCCGGCGCCATGATCTCAAGTTGTGCCAAACTAGACATGTTGTGTTCAAATAAATAATGATTCAAAGTAAAACTATAAACATAATGCTGTTCCGTAAGCTTGCGCCTTGACCGGTCGGTTTTTATCATGATGGACACTGACTTTTCAAATGCAATTGCTCTTAAATCTGTATAATCTGCGTAATCTGCGGATTGACAAAACTGGAAACTGAAAGCCATTACCGCCGCATCTTGCTTGTAAGTTGCGACTAACAAATTAAATTATGCAATCGTCCTTGCCCGGCTTGTATTTGCCCGCCGGGTGCTTATGACGCCAAGTCCACACAATAAGGAGAATATTGATGAAGCGTTTATCCTTTCTCAGCTTTCTTTTAGTTGCAACATTGTGCCTGCATTTGTCTGCAGACAGCATCAAGTTGAAGGATGGGCGTGTCTTTAAGGGCGAGATCATACGGGGGCAAGATGTAGTCACCGTCAAGCAAGAGGGCAAGATTTTTCAATTTGCAAAAAAGGAACTGGTTGAAATGAACGGCGAAGTTGTCGCACAAGAGCAAAACCCCCGCATCCGTCTTGCCACCAGCAAGGGTGATATGATCATAGAACTCTTTGAGGACGAATGCCCTAATACGGTTGCCAATATCATCAGCCTGGCTGAGAGCGGCTTCTATAAGGGCATGTCTTTCCACCGCATCATCAACGGCTTCATGGCCCAAGGCGGATGCCCCAACTCCAAACGTGGTGCCAGCGGCACGCCGGGTACCGGTGGGCCGGGCTATCGTTTCGCTGATGAATTCTCCCCTAAGCTCAAACACGACAAGCGTGGTATCCTCTCCATGGCCAACGCCGGACCCGGAACCAATGGCAGCCAATTCTTCCTGTGCTTCTTGCCTACCCCGCATCTGGACGGACGCCACAGCGTCTTCGGACAAGTGATACAAGGCCTGGAAATTCTTGATAAGCTGGAAGCCGTCGGCACGCAGTCAGGCAAACCGCAAGAGAATATCAGCTTCAACATTGAAGTGATTTCGAAAAGAAACCACGACTACATTGTCAAAAAAATCCAATAAGCCAACCCGGCGTCTTCATGTTTTTTCAGCGTCATTGTCATGCCAGCTTCATAATGCCCCTATGCCTTGGTGCCTTGGGACTTTTGCTGCTGTTTGCCGGCTGCTCTGGCACACAGCTGCCACCCGGCTTGCACAAAGACAACAATGGTTATCGCGCCAGTTTTGATGCAGAGCTCAGCCCCGAGGCCAAGTACGCCTTTCTCAGCTGGCAGCTGGAATTACAGCAGAATGCCGGCAGCGATAGAGAACTGTTGGCCTATCTGGCACAACTGCAAGAGAAAGAACTGAAAACCGGCACGCTGCGTCTTGCTGAAATGATCACTAAAATGGGTGGTAACTTCACGCGTTTGGACGCCAATGGCGGCCTGCGCTTTGATCCGGCAATCTTCGCTGAAAACGAAAACTGGCAGGAAGTACTCACTTTACTGGAAAATTTGCGCACAGCTCTGAAAACACCGATTCGGGCCATGCCTAACGATGATGAGATCGCCTTGCTTTTTGGGGCGGAACACGAATCTGCCCGGGCTGATTTCCGCGCTTGGCTGGCGGACCGCAGCCCGGAGCTGCCTGACAACCCCATACTGCCGCGAAAGAAGCTCTTGCAGGAGCTGGACCAGATACAGGACATCATCAGCCTGAAAAGACGCTTGCTGGACTCTTGCGCCGAGGCTAATGCACTGCTCGAATCCGGCAATGGGCTGAAAGCTGTCAATCTGCTTGAGGAAACCGGCAAACTACTCCCCGACCATAGCAGTTTAAGCCTGATTGGCGACACCAAAACCCTGGCTGCCCTGGAACGGGAACGTCGTGAACTGCCCGGCAGAATGTTAAAGCAAGCTCTGGCTGCGGCTGAGAAAAGTATGCACGAGGCGCTGGAAGAATCCCAGCCCCGGGATTCTTTGCGCATGCAAAACTCACTGGAAAGCTTGGAACGCCAGCTCACCAACCATTTGCAACTTTGGCAATCCGACCAACGTTTCAAGGACTGCCTGCTTGAACATAAAGATCAGCTGCAAAGCCTGTTGGGCAAGATGGCAAAATGGCGTGCTCACTTCTGGCAAGAAGAGTTGAGCAAGCTGGCTGAACAAAATGAATTCTGGCCGGCGGCTCTGCGCTATCAAAGCTTCATGGCTCTGCTCAGCGATGCAGATAGCGGCGATTTGGGACTGTATTTCAAGGTGCGCCCAAACAATGCCGATGGCGCCACGCTGTTTGCCGAACAAATACAAAGCACATTGAAAGACAAATTCGTCTCCACGCTGCCGGCCGCATTCAAGCATTACCTGTCTGCCATAGATCATGGCAGCAATATCGCTAACACGCATGGCATTAGCTTGACCCTGTGTAAGATGCTGCAAAGCCTCAGCGAGCTGGCCGGCGGCGAAAACACCTTGCCGGAAGAATGCCGCTCGGCACTATCCAAGATGCGAGCCTACGCTGAACAGTCAAAGCGTAATTTAGTCAAGGACAGCCTGCAAAGCACACTGCACATCAACGAGATGTCTTCAGGCAGCCCCGGCTTGGGCATGACCTACGCCCGAGACCTGGAAAACGTCTTGCGTGGACCGGTGCAGTACGAAGGGCTGCTGCCCTGGCTCAAAATCGCCGAAAACAATCAACCGCAAGGCCATCGTGATTACGTCATATACGGCGGCATTATCGCAGATTATAATGCCAACGAACTGGTCGAACGCAGCAGCATGCGCTCGGTTATCCGGCATGACGAAATTCAAAAACTTGGCAATCCGGACTACAACGCCGAGGCCGGTGCCAACGCCCCACTGCGGCAAAGTGCTAAATACATCTACCGGCAGGATGTGCTGGAGCAAGTGATTACCGTAAAGGAGATTGAGCGCTTGGCGCATTTGCGCGTCTTCTTCAATATCAAGGGTCCCGGAGTAGCCGAGCTGCTTGAGATCAATGAGTTCTATAGTCGCAAATTTGCCATCGAGCAATCCCATCTCTTTGAGGACGTGCACCGTAAACACAGCATCGAGACTTATGATCGCATGGAGCTCAAGGCACCTGAAGCACCGCCCGCCCTGCTCAACGACCGCGTCTGGAGCAGTGGCGAAATGCTTGACTTCGCAAGAAAGGACAGCCTGCACAGCCTTGCCGTAAAAGTGCTCTATCAATTGCAATATTTCCCCCTGTTTCTAGCTCAGAGAGCCGAAAGATTCGCCCAGGAAAATGAATGGCAGGAAGCCGCCGAATACTGGGGACGCTGCTACGCGGTTTGTGAAGAACTTAATCCACCGGTGGAAGTCGCGGACGTCTTCAAATTCAGCCAAACCCCCAGTGCCTCCTGCTATGAAAGCGACATGCGCAAGCTGCAAGACAGACAAAAAGAGCTAAGGGAGCTTAAGCGTACTGTCTCCGAAAAAGCATTCGCGCAGACCTGCACCTACCTCAGACAAAAAAAATAACCACAGCCATCTCATAGACTGTGAATGCAGGGACAGAGTTAACCGGATGGACTAACAGTTCAAAGTTCAAGGTTCACAAAGCCCGAATTGTCAGCAAACTCGCTTGATTTTGCTATTTTATCCCTTTGCTTGGCGCTCTTGGCGGGAAACGAGCAGATTTTATAGTGCGTTCTTAAAAATCTGCATAACCTTCGGATAAAACAAATGGCAGTACGAGCAACCAGCACGCTTTGATGCCGAGCAGTGAAAAACAATAATTCTCCCGCTAAGGAATTCATTCATAAATCGAAAATCGATCACCGAAAACAAGGATGTCTAATGGCTCAAGTGTTTCCTTTCCCCGCCTGGCTGGCACCCGCTGATCAGGCCGCCCGCATCGCCACCTTGCCTTATGACGTTATGAACCGTCAAGAAGCAGCCAAGATGGCCGCCGACAACCCGCTCAGCTTTTTGCGTGTAACCCGTTCCGAGATAGAGCTGCCCGACAGCGTCTGCGCCTATGACGCCTCTGTTTATGAGCGTGCCGCAGCCAACTGGCAGAAATTCCGCCGGGAGTACTTGCGCCAGGATGCAAAACCGGGGTTCTACGTCTATTCTCTTATTATGCAAGGCCGCCGTCAAACCGGCGTAGTTGCTGCCGCTTCCGTACATGATTACAACAACGATGTCATTCGTAAGCACGAGCGCACCCGTCAAGACAAGGAAGACGATCGCACCCGCCATATCAGCACCATACGCGCACAAACCGGCGCAGTCTTCCTGACCTATAGAGACTCAGCAGAGATAGACCGTATCGTCAACCTGAGCATGCAGACCGAACCGCTCTTTGACTTTCGTGCCGAGGATGGCATCGGCCATACCGGCTGGCGAGTGCCCGAACAACATAGCCAGGCACTGCAAGAAGCATTCGCACAAGTCCCCCTGCTATATATAGCTGATGGACATCATCGCGCCGCCAGCGCCAGCCGCACCTGCAAAAAACTGCTTGAACAGGGCGAAAAAGGCGAAATCGAGCGCTTCCTCTCTGTCATTTTCCCCGCCGGACAACTGCATATCATGCCGTATAACCGGGTAGTACTGGACCTTAATGGGCTCTCTGAAGAGCAGTTCCTGACGAAACTGGCCCAGGTCTGCCGGATTAGCGATACCGACAAAACTCAGCCGGATGAGCCCGGTCAGGTCTGCCTATATTTTCAAAAGCGCTGGCGACTACTTGATTTCAAGCAAAAAGAGGCCGCCAGTCCTGCCGAAGCTCTGGATGTCAGCCTGCTGCAGAACCAAGTGCTCAGCCCCATACTGGGCATTGAGAATCCGCGCACCAGCCAGCGCATAGACTTCATCGGCGGCATACGCGGCACTGATGAACTGATCAAGCTGGTGGACAACGGCCAGGCATGCCTGGCTTTCTCCATGTATCCGACCACCGTCAATGAACTGATGCAAATCGCCGACCGAGGCGAAATCATGCCGCCAAAATCAACTTGGTTTGAACCCAAGTTGAGAGATGGGCTCTTTACACACGAAATCTAAGCCAGTGAACACTTCGTCGAACAAATCGTTCTTTAACTAATCCAACACACATTGCCAACAGGGAGAAACAATGCAAATAGTTGATCAACAGATTTTCTTGGAGGAAGTCCCGGTCACTCAGATCGCCGCCACCTATGGCACTCCTACTTACGTTTACGAGGAAAATCGCATCCGCGAAAACTTCCGCCGCGCCTTGCGGGCTTTCCGCAAATACTATCCCGACTTCCGCTTTTTCTACGCCATCAAAGCCAATAACAACTTGGCCATAGCCAACATCCTGCGTCAAGAAGGCGCAGGCATAGACGCAGCCAGCGTTAACGAAATCTTGCTGGCACAAAAGCTGGGACTGGGCGGAAATGACGTCATGTTCAGCGGCAACTTCCTGTCTGATGATGATATACAACAGGGCCTGAAGAGCGGCGTTATCTTCAATCTGGATGACATTTCGCTGCTGCCGCGCGTACTTAGATATGGGCGTCCCGACTTGCTCGCCTTCCGCGTCAACCCCGGTTACGGCCAAAGCGAAGTGGGCGATTTCGTCTGCAACGCCGGCCCAGGCGCTAAATTCGGACTGCATCCGGATCATGTCTTGGACGCCTACCGCCAGGCCAAGGAAGCCGGCGTCACCCGTTTCGGAGCGCACATGATGCCGGGTTCCTGCGTTCGTGATCCGGAATACTTCCGCTTCATCACTGAACTGGTCATGGACATCATCGGCAAAGCCGCCAAAGAGCTTGAGATCAACTTTGAATTTGTTGACCTCGGCGGCGGCCTGGGCATACCTTACAAGCATGAAGACCATGTGCTGGACATTGAAAAGGCAGCCGAACTCGTAGCTGAAGTCTTCAAAAGCAAAATTGCACAGTACGGCATGAAGCCGCCCCAGCTGATGATGGAGCCGGCACGCTACTTCGTCGGAGACGCCGGCTACATCGTCGGCACCGTACACGCCATCAAGGACAGCTACAGCCGCATCATCGGCACTGACGTCAGCATGAATACCCTGGCAAGACCAGCCATGTACGGCTCCTATCATCATATCTATGTGAATGGACGTGAGAACGAGGAGCGCATCCCACTGGGACTTTGCGGACAGGTATGCGAAAATACCGACTATTGGGTGAAAGACAGGCCACTGCCCAAAGGCATCACCCTGGGCGACCTGATTGTAATCGAGAATGCCGGCGCCTACGGTTATTCCATGAGCTATCAGTATAACGGCAGGCTGCGCCCCGCCGAAGTACTGGTCAACGGCAAAGAGCACTACCTCATACGCGAACGCGAAAATATCGATGACCTGGTACGCAACGTGTTTGTGCCGGAACATCTGCGGAAATAAAAGCAAATGTTCACTCAAAGCCACCCCATAGGCTGCGTGAAACAACAGCAACTCATGCCCTTGCGCTGTCAACACAAGCGCAAGGGCATTTTTTTTTCAATGGCGTGCCGCTACATGGGCCGCATGGCTTGAAGAGAGCGGCGCAAATATGCGCCGCCACAGAACTAGCGCCGCCACAGAGTAATCTATGGGACGACTGTGAAATTTTGGCAACTTGCAAAAGCACACTGCCCCATTTGCAAGATTAAATGCACATATTGCAATTTGCAGAATTAAATGCACAAAAAGCGTGCGTTTAACTTTTCCAGTTACAAAATTTTTCAACATTTGCATTTTCTCTTGCAAATTAGCAAAAGCCAACTATAGTTACTCTTGCCGCTTAGTTGCACGTGCAACTAGGTTTGACAAGTTGCAAAAACAACAGGCCTGTTGCTTCTTGATTGTGTTTTTATCCTGGGCTTTTCGAATCGTTTTCCCTCGACCCAAAAGATGCCTATCACCTTAAAAGACATAGCAACAAAAGTTGGAGTTTCGCGTCAAGCAGTGGCTGCCGCCTTATCATTAAGCGGTTCTGGGAAAGTCTCCGCTGAATTGCGTGCCAAGATCCAGCAAGTTGCCGCAGAGATGGATTATGTTCCCAACCAGACTGCCAGGCGCTTGAAAGGTATTTCCACAAAGACCATCGGATTGTATGGTGCACCCTTTGTCGCGGAGATTACCCAAAGCTACTTCAATATGCTTAGTGAGGAATTATACAAATGCGGCTACGATCTTTTGACAAGCTATGGTTTCACTGAGCAGACGGCTCAGCATGCCTTGCGCGCGATGATAATGAAGGGTGTTGACGGTGTCATCATAACTACTCAAGACAATCCCCTGGCAAAGATGAAGGATGTAAAAACGCCCTACATATACTGTCCAGTCACTCCGGCAGATTCATTTGACATTGCCATCGACCATCGTAACGGCACATACAATGCCGCCAAAACAATAATCAACCTCGGCAGGCGCCGCCTTGCCTATATCAGCAACGCGCCCGGCCAGATGCCTAATGTTTCTCCGACGATAGAGAAGCTGGCCGGCTTAGCACAAGCGGCGGAGGAAGCTGGTGTTGAGTTTTGCCACTTCAGTACCGTGGATACAAAGGGAAACTCTCAGTTACTTGTCAGCCGCATCCTCGATTTTGGTACCGATGCAGTCTTCTGCTGCAATGATTACTATGCAGCCCGCCTGGAACATGCATTACTCGCGTCTGGGATTCGCATTCCGGAAGACATGATGCTAGTCGGTTATGACGGTCTCGCGTTTTGCGACTTATGCCCAGTTCCTCTTTCAACAATAATTCAGCCCATGCGCCAGTTTGCTAAGGAAAGCGCCAACCTTATTCTCGAAAAGATTCAAGGCACTTCCATAAATCGCCCGGCCAATAGAAAACTGTTGCAACCGTATTTTTACCAGTCTTCCAGTTGCGGTAAACGTAATGCCTTCCTGGATACAATGCCGCTCCGTAATTCCTTCCCCACCTTGGAGTACATGTGGGAACAAGAAAGGAGGCAATGTTGATATCCACAAAACTTTTTAAACTTTTGTTTTTATAGTAACCACAGCATTTTTACAGTGAGCACCCCAAAAAAAAGAGGATGTAAAAAAATGAAAAAGAACCATTTCACACTCATCGAATTGCTGGTTGTAATAGCAATTATTGCGATTCTGGCCTCCATGCTGTTACCCGCCTTGAGCAAGGCCCGAGGCAAAGCACGCACCACCACCTGTCTGTCCAATCTAAAGCAAATTTATCTCTGCACAAGAATCATGGCAGGCGACATGAATGTGGAACGTCCTCCACACCTAGACTATAAAAATCGTAACAATCATAGTGAGGGTCTGGAGTACTGGTCCTATCATCTTCATACAAAAAAATACATCGAAGCACCGATTGTCAGTCAAGATGGCAAAAACATCCCACTAAAAGGCGTATGGAAATGCCCGGCTGAAAGCCATCAGGCTCAGTGGCAAGGATCACATTATGCCACCAATCATGCATTCAGCTACAGAGTCGATATTCCCAATGCAACTTACGATGGCAGCCACAACTACTGGGCACCAAACAAGCAGGTTCCGTTTCCCAGCCAAACGGCATATCTTTCCGAAGCAACAAATTTTCATTATTTGAATTTCCATTTTGCCAATATGCCACTCTTTTTACTAACCACCAACATTCGGCATGACAAAGGGCAATCCGTCAACGTTGCCTATGAAGACGGGCATGCCAACACAAGGTGGTATGACACCTTCCCGTCATACGGCATCACTTATGCCTGGGAACCATCATATACCAGCCGCTTCTTCTGCTATTACGGGCAGAACTACACGAGCCAGTGGTAAGTATCTAACTGCACAAACTGATTAACAGGAGCTCCGGGTTGTCTAGAGTCCCTTAATCTTAAGCCCCTTTGGATACTTTGAATACATGGGAAAGAAAACAATGTCACGATTATTCAGACAAATGCTACTGGTTGCAGCTGTCCTGCTTCTTACGAATAGCCTGATATTTGGCGATAAGCTATTTGAAGCCACTTTTGACTCATATTCGCCAAATGCCGATATCGCCGGCGGCAGCAAGCAGGTGGAGGAATTCAAAGCTGGCGATCTGCAACTGAGAATGTATCCTGGGGTTGGCGGCAAAGGCAATTCAATCAATTTCGCAGCTGGTGAGCGCTGTGTCTATGACTTGCCGGGCAATATGAATCCAGCAGCCGGAACAGTCACCATCTGGCTGTCTAACCGAAACTGGAAACTGACAGATGCTCCCCCACCAGCCGGAAAAGACGATCTGAGAAATTTTTTTGGTGCGGGCAACAGTAAGTTCAGCATTTCTATTTATGAGATTTGGAATCACTATATTGCAGCAAATATAGTATTCGTTGACCCTGCATCGGGAAAACAATATGCAGTCAACCTTCATGCCCGTGTTGACCTGGAAGTCTGGAAACCCGGTGTCTGGCATCGTATTGACCTGACCTGGAACGGCTCCAAAGCACATCTATATATCGATGGAAGGATACCACCCGAAACAGAAACCATCATCGACAAGAAGCCGGTTCCTCCTACCATCTCAAGTACAAACTATCCGATAAAAATTACACCCGCTCCATTCACAGACGGCAAGATCTGGTTTGGTCACTGTCCGTATGGGGACCGCCCCGATACAGTCAAAGAAACGACTGCAATTGACTCCGTCACAATTTGGGGATATCCACTTTCACCTGACGAGATTCTTGAAGGATACCAGGCTCTTATTCCACCACCTGCCGCTCCAATCAAAACAAATCTTTGCACGGTTCCAAAGACTGTGTTGCCCATTGAGATCGACGGGAATCTCGATGATGACTGCTGGACACGGGCGACGAAATTACAGATTTACCAAAGACTGGAATTTGAGCAAAGCCCCCAGGATAAGTTCTACGCCTACATCTGTCATGACGGCACCAATCTGCGCTTGGCATATTCTACAGAGATTGCGCCAAGAGTCTGCAAATACAGCGCCGAAGTCCGCGACGAAGGCATGATATGCCACGACGATTGCTTCGAATTCCACTACAGAAACGCAACTGGCTCCTATCAATATATCGTTAATTCAGCCGGTTCAGTATATGACAGCAGAACATTTGATTCCACCTGGAACAGCAATTTCAAATGTGCCACCCAAGTTACAGACAACGGATGGTCTCTGGAATTGGTCATTCCGATGGACGAGATAGGCGGCATCGACTCCATACTTGGCAACAAAGAAGATCAGCAGGTCAATTTCGCCTACGCAACCCACGAGGGCATCATACACTACTATTGGCATTGGGGACCGACACACCATGGTATGTTCGAAACGATTAATGATATAAAATTCAGCGACAAGCCAGACTTCGTACAGCTTGATGCACTGTGCTCCCTGGAACAAGGCAGGATGAATCTTCAGATGCACGCGGGGGATTCCATAAAGGGGCAAGCAATCATCAGACCATTCAGCGGTTCTGATGTCACGTTCAACGGAGACCTAGCAAAAACACCATGGATCAGACAATTGGACAGCGGTAAGCAGACCCTTATAATCACGGCAACAGATGCCAACGACGAGGAAATTTTTCGCACCGTCATTCCTACAACCGTAAAAAAAGCATTGGAGCTTACATACAATGTCAAGCTGCAGCAAAAGAAGATTCAGATAACAACAGATTTCTACTGTTCCGGCAGTGCAGTTCTTGAAAACCTGGACAAAGGCCTTCCTGTAACGCTTGAACTCCGGAATCCTGAAGATATTGTCGTTTCCTCCACAAAAGTCATGGTGACAAAACCACAGCAGACATTTGATATAGATTTCCCGGATGCTCCGGCTCAGGGCATCTATACCATACGTGCAGACGCCGGAAACAACATTGTCAGCAATGTTGCAATGCGGATGCCAGATTTGACACCATATATAGCCAAACTTGGCGCTGATCACACCGTCCCGGAGCCATGGCATCCCGTCAAGGAACTGGGCAACGGCCGCTTTGCAGTACTCGACAGAATCTACGCATTTGACAAGTCCCCCATTCCGCAACAGGTAACGGCATCTGGCGATGATCTGCTGTCCAGTTCGCCCAAGATGAGACTTGAAGGCAAGAGCATTAAGTGGAGTGCACACAAGACCCTCGAACGCTTTGAAGACCACATCGCATTCGGAGGCACAGGCTCTACAGAAAATTTCAAACTAAACTGGCGGGGCGAACTGTGGTTTGACGGCATGTACAAGCTGGATTTCTCACTCTCACCTGATGGTGACTGTCAGGATATCAGCGATTTTCATATCAACTGGTCAATGCCGAAGGAATTCTCTCGCTATGCCACAGACCCACTGCTAATTCCATGGAAAGACGGCAAGGCAGGTACATTCCTGGGTTATCGTCCGAACTTCCGCGATAATGTTCTATGGATGATTGGTTTTGAGAAAGGCTTTCTCTTCTGGACAAAGTCCCAGGCAAACTGGCTGAACAATCCCGGTGAACAACCGCTGATGGCAACACAGCGCGGCGAAGAAACTGACGTTACAGTAAAAATCATCAGCAGAGCCGGTAAACTATCCAAGACTGCCAAATATACCTTTGTCTTCATGGGAACCCCATCAAGACGTCCTCCCTTTGGATTCCGTTCAGCCAACAATGATGGCTGGACATCTATTCCGCACCGCAACGTACAATGGGGTTGGAATGGGTGGTATGATGAGAAGGCCGGCAGAGCAACCATGAGTTCTGTCATCGGCTTCCTGCCCGGCAATCCGCCTGTAGCTTCAAAGTTCTTTAAAGAAGAATTTCATGACAAAGGTGTCAAATACCTGCCCTACAGCATGCCGACAACTCTTTCCACTTGCGAAGCAGACTTTGATATCATGGACAAACAGTCGATATGCCTGCCAATGCTGCGTCACAACGGCAAGCGTCTTGGCGAAGAATGGTACACAGAGCGTTTCTGCCCCAATGCCACTGACCTGCCAACAGATTTCCAGACATGGACCATGGAAAAAGGCATCAACGAATATCCTGGTATCGATGGCGCTTATTTCGACATCGCCCAAGTCTGCTATTGTGAAAATCGCGAACATGGCTGTGGCGGCGTTGATGTATTCGGACAGCCCTTCACCTCTTCGGACACTCTAGGTTTACGCAACTTCTACATGCGAATCTATAAGACAGCCAAAAAGCATGACAGAGGCTACGTTATGATTCATGCTCATACTGCATTCCAGCCCATCTGTCACGGCTTTGGAGATAATTTTGCCCCTGGTGAAAATGCATTTTACATTGCCAGTCTCAATATGGATCATACTTACTGCGAAGAAATCTCCGAAGACGAATATCTGAGTGACTACAACTGGCGCAAAACAGGCTTGGGCTACACCATGATTCTCCAAAATCTGCGCGTGACTATCCTGATGCCTGAATTCAAAGAACGCTTCAATGAAATCCGCGACACCCCTGAAATCACCCTTCGCGGCCTTACTGCATGTTGGATTTACGACTTGAATCCCTGGGCTGGACATGGCGGTCATATGAATACCGTCAGCCGATTTTGGAAAGTCCGAAAAGACATGAAGATTAATACGGCCGATTTCTATCGCGGATATTGGGAAAGTGATGCAGTCAAAAGCTCTTCCCCCAACATGCGCACAGGGTATTTCCTCTGGAAAACGGACACAGATTCACCCTACAAAGCAGTTATCATTGCTGGCAACTTTTCTCGGGAACCGCAACCTGCCTCCCTCATTCTTGATAATGAACAGCTGGGACTAAACGGCACTGAAGAGCTATGCGATGCTTGGGCAGGTTATGCAATTACATACGACGCCTTGAAAGACAGAGTCATTCCCGGCAATCACTTCATGCTCATCGGCGTGCTCAGATAACATTCGTTAATATTTTTGTGATGGTTCTTCCGCGTTGAACGAAAAAAATCAAAAATTATTTTGAAAGAAAACTGCCTGGCAAGCGTAAAATCGGGCAAAAATTGCCGTTTTTTACTGCCTATGGGATGACTGTGTTTTTAATAAGCAGAACAACTCTTCCGGGGCTCACTGGATGCCCAGCATTAGGAAATGTGCTCCCGGAATGGTTAATTGCTCCAGCTCCTCTGCGCTAATATCTTTCTCATTCCAGAGGTCCCGGAACTGTGTTACCGGATCAATGCCCATTTTCTTCCAGTCGATTTCGAGCGCTGCTTTTACTTCGTGGCGGTTAAAGTTCGAGACGATCAGGACGCGCCGGTAGGGATGTCCGTCTTTCCACTCGAACCAGCCGCAGTATACTTGCGGCGATGCGGATTTTACGGCGTCACTGACCCAATATCCGTGGTAATCAACCACGTCGTCAATCTCGAGTTCCCGGCGGATTCGCCAGTATTTGTCGATGGTTGGGCGATGCACATAATGTCCCCATACGTTAAGATCATAGACGGACATTGCCGTAAGGGAACGGATGGCATATTCGGGGTTGTCTAAAATTTCTCTCCGGTGCTGTTTAAGTTTTGGCATAAGGTCACAGGCGCGCCCCTGCTGCAGGATCATCGAGTAGGGTACGCCGGCTTTGCGCCAATTTAATTCACTCAGATAAATATCCGGCGAAAATTCCTCGGTATAGGCATACCACAGATTGTTGCAGGCGGCCGCGAAGGTATTTTCGCCGGGTGCAAAGCTGTCAATAAAAGAGTGGACAAATGGGACAAATGCCACATGGCAGTGCAGCACAATGTCGCCGCCACGCTTGTGAATAGTTTTATAGACTCGCAGGAAGAAGTCGCGCAGACCGAGCGCATCACTCGAAAAAAACTTCTGGCCAAACATATCCACCCCGCCGCAACCGTGTGCTGGATTTTCGCAGTTGCGCACCGTAGCCACATCAAAGTACAGGCCACCGCATTTGGGATGGCGCTTCATTGCCTCATCGATCCACCAGGTCCACAGGTCAGCGGGGGCGCTTGTCGCATTGGTGCAATACTGCCAAAGCAGCCACCGATTTCCCAAGTAGACTCCACTATGGGTTGTACCGGGAAGATTGCGGTCATTTTTATCCCATAGGTCCATGTCGGGTTCCCAAGTGTTCAAGTGACCAGGCATGGTGTATATGAGGATCTTGATATCTCGACCAGGATATTGCTGGTCAAATTTTTCGGGATAGCGTGGACGAACCATCGCAGGACTGCTTGCATCACGACTGACATCTATGCCAAAATCGTGGGTGACTTCTTGGCAGCGCCCATAACTGCAGAAATTGAAGCGGCGATGATCTTTTTTGGGAATGCGCGGCGGTGTCGGCTGCAGAACAAGCGTATATTCGGCGGGACGAGGCAAGGACACCTGTTTGTCAATCATGCGTGCAGTAAGTGTGACCTGTTTGCTGTCGCGGCGGACTTCCAATGAAGAGCGTCCAGGAGTATTGATCCAGTTTGCGTTTGATTTGTTCCAGAAGCAAAGTCCCTTTTCAAAGCCGGTGAGCCATAGCAGCCCAGCGGCGCGTTTTTCGTTGGCGTTGTAGCCGCGGACGTTGCTTGTAATGACATCGTTTTCCCATGGAAGCAGATAGGGGTCCAGCACATATCTGCCAAATTCCCTGTGGACAGCAGTCGTCAGAATGAAGCTTTCAGCCTGCGGAACGGCAAGGATAAGGTCCATCTTATACATTCCGTCAAACCAGAGTTCGCCTTTAAAATCGAGCGTGCCCTGATCTGTTTTACCATCGGCGGCGAAGCGGATGCAGTCCGGATCGGTTTTAGTGACACGGAAGTTATTCCACTCGATTGCTTTTCCATCAACTGTGAAGAGGGGGCTGGCTGTCAGGAGTTCTTCACCTTTGACTATGATTCTGCTTGGAAGTGGGGAAGTGCCGTCAAATTCAAAGATGCGATTGAGTACCTCGTAACAATTCTCCCGGAGAATTTTCACGGGATGCCAAGGCAGAGGAACGCTGTTATCTT
>JAAZKR010000269.1 GCA_012799725.1 Oligosphaeraceae bacterium
CCACTGGAACCTAAATCCAGCGCGTCTGCCAATTCCGCCACTCTCGCGAGTACAGCCTCTGTCTTAGGCTAATATAAGCTTACCGAAGCATTCCGGCAAATGGAAATTCAGTGCGGTTACCGGTTTCCAAGAAATCCAGTGTGGGTGTGAAGTATCGTCGCCGCATTTGTATAGATTAGCTTCCCAAGTGCAGTCATTCAAGCTTTGCAGGTCGCCTGTATATTTTTCGATCAGGCTTCTAGGTATGGTGAATTGGGCGCACCAAGTTATTGGTTCACTGATTTCCGGGTCTACGATTTGCGGCATGGTGGTTTTGACCTTGATCAATTTGCCTTCTTCGGGACTGAGTTTGGCGTAGTCGGCCAGTCCGCTTCCACTGCGTCTATGATCACGCACGTAATAGATCAGGAAAGCGCCGCCGGCATTTATTTCCAGATTGAAATAGCCTGCACCGCGCTGCGGTTTGAAGAAGAATTCCACGCATGAGTCTCTGCATACCGAGGCCTGGAACTCAGTGGCCAGCACTCTGACGTAGCGGTCTTCTACTCTGAAGATGCCGTAGATATGATCGCCGTCATGCAAGAGTTTGAAATTGACCTTAGGTACATGATCGCTGCCTTCAGGGCGCACGACGCCGATTTCGCCGAGTTCGGCATGCTGCCAGGCCGGGTCTTCCCAGTCAGCCTTCAATGCCGGGACAGTTGCAGTTCTTTTTACTGTGTAGGGCACAATGAATACTCCATGCTTGCCTTAACAAAAAAACCGTCCCTGACGGGACGGCACCTGTGCAGGTCTGGTACCAGAGAAAGGATTTGAACCTTCACGTCCTTGCGGACACTGCGACCTGAACGCAGCGCGTCTGCCAATTCCGCCACTCTGGCCTTATTTTGCCTGAAAACTGGTACCAGAGAAAGGATTTGAACCTTCACGTCCTTGCGGACACTGCGACCTGAACGCAGCGCGTCTGCCAATTCCGCCACTCTGGCACCTTATAAGTTCGAGATCATTAATGTAATGCGGCTATTGGAGAATGCAATCAGAACAAGGTAAATTTCGCAGCCGTCCCATAGACTACAGAGCACGGTTCCCCAAAATAGCTAACCCCGTCCCAAAGTATTCAAGCAGCATTTTATCCGCAGATTATACAGATGTGCGCAGATTTCAGACGGCAAATTCATCATGAAGTGGCGCTGGCGCTGCCTCTTGGGGGAGGCTCCACTCCGGGTTGCGTCGCGCTTCGCGCTTCCTCACCCAGTTACTTTTGTGTGGTGCTTCGCGCTGGGGAGACCGCTCGATGAAGTGCTGGCAAGGCTTGAATGAATCATCCCGAAAACCAAAACAGTGCCAGCACAACTTCACGGAGGTTCAGTTATCTGAGATTGCCGGTCATGGGGGGAAGGTCAACTGTTTTTTTAGGTTTATAGCTAATGGAATGGCTGTGCGATCATCCACACGTAGCCAGTATTTTTTTCAGTTCATTTTTGGTTTCGCTCAATTTCTGGTATTCCTGCAGTATAGTGCGGCTGCTGTCAATATCAGTTGCCTCTTGCAGTTTACTTTGTAATTCTTCGATTTTTTGATTGATTTCCAATAGTCTTAAGCGGTTCTGACAATCCTCCATAGCTTTTTCCAATACCAGCAGGTCTTTTTTCTGTTCGGGATCCAAGTGCTCGTATGCTGATTCGGCTAGTACCCGACCCACGTCTGGGTCATTCATTATTTCGGAGTCAGCCAGGTTTTGCACTGCCATTTGCCATTCTTCCTGTTCGCAGGCTGCCAGTACCAAGTTGATTGCATGTCCGAGGGTGTTATCCGGTATGAGCTCCTGTACATCGGAGTTATCAAGCATAATTTGAGCACAAAGCTGAAAATGTGTGATCATATCCAGTATGTTCAGCAGGACGGGCTTGACGTTATCATTGAAATGTTGTTCCGGCATATTGAAAGGCAGCGGGGCAAGCCGAGTCGATCCAGATGCGGGCATGGGCTGCTGCAACAGAGGACGTTCTCGGTACAGGCTTTGCCGCTGACTAGCTTGCATATGCTGCCGGATGACCGCTTGCAATGAGTCAAGGAGTACATTTTCGGGCAATTGCAGTTGTTCTGCCAGCCATTGTGCATGAGCGATGCGCGCGATGGTATCGGGGATGCGTGCAATCAAGTTGAGTACTTCAGTGACCACGGCGCTCTTGTCTTCGGGTAATTGCAAGTTCTTATCCGCGCAAGCCATGCGAAAAGCGAATGGGACGGCAGGTTCGTACTGGCTCATAAGCTGCTGCAGGGCGTGGCTGCCGCCTAAGCGGTAGATCTGATCCGGATCCTGATTTTCGGGCAGTATGATAACATTGCAGGCCAAGTTTTCTTCCAACAGTATAGCAATAGTACGCAAGGTGGCGCTCAAGCCGGCTTTGTCGCCATCAAAGGCCAGATGTACTTGTGAGGTTGATTTTTTTAACAGTTTGGCATGTTCGGCGGTGAAAGCAGTGCCTTGGACAGCGACAGCGTTTTTGAGTCCGCCCTGATGGCATGCGATGACATCCATCTGCCCTTCACAGAGCAGCGCGTGTCCCAGATGGGCGAATTCGGTTCGTGCCAAATGCAGGCCGTATAATATTTTACCTTTTTGGAAGAACTCAGATTCCGGACTGTTGACATATTTAGGGCCTTTGCTATTGTCCAAGGTTCTGGCGCTGAAGCCCACCACTTTTCCCAGGCTATCGCAAATGGGAAAGATGAGCCGGTCTCTGAAGCGATCATAGCAATGCTGTTTTTCGCCTTCTTTACGTATACAGAGGCCGGTTTCTATGAGCGCATCGGCACTAAAACCGTTATTTTGGGCCCAGTTGAGCAAGTCATCCCAGGCATCAGCAGCATATCCTATGCCGAATTTCTCTATGGCTTGCTGGTCTATGCCTCTTCCCCTGAGGTAGCTTCTTGCCGCTTCAGCTTCTGGGTTATTAAGCAGCATGCGAAAATGTATGGCGCTTTCTTGTAA
>JAAZKR010000270.1 GCA_012799725.1 Oligosphaeraceae bacterium
GGTCAATTTATCCCGTGGTGATTTACGATTCAAAGAAAAAGGGGATGCCAAGGATAAAAAAGAAGCTTCAAAAACTCAAGATAGATCGCTATTACTGGTATCTTCCAGGCACGGAATACTCTGGGCAGGCATTCGTTGAATTGCCGGCTTTCGGACGGTTTCGTAGTGAAGAGGATCAATGGATTCTCGATGCATTGAATAGTTTAACAAGGGATGTGTATGATTTTCATTCAAAAGCGACTGAGGAAGTTTTATCGGTGGAACTAGGATGGGGTATGGTCATACACAAAAAATTAGAAGCTCTTAAGGGCAGGGGGGATTTTTATTCAACTGACCGCCACAAATGGGAAACAGAAGTGTTCAATACAGCAAGAATCATTCTTATCGGCTGTCAATCAAGATCCGTCAGGAACGCAGGGGATTATCAGTTGTTGATTGAGACTTCATTTTCAAAGCTAGGCGAATTTCTTGCAGAGGTTTTTAAGGGGAAAGTCGAAGATTTGCCTGGACATTTTTTCCGTCCAACGAAGGCACTGCGTGGCATGAGGGTTCCGAAAAAATGGTACCAATTGCCTTCCGACAAAACATGTCAAAGTATCCAATACAGTAATTGTGCCGGATATGTGGCTTTAAGTCGTGCGATTAAAGAGTATTTCAAAAGCCATGGCAAAAAGGTCGCATCGGAAGATGACATTCTTTATGCCAAGCGGGCTGTTATGTTGCGTTTGAGGCGCCTTTATAAAAAATTGTCAAAAAAGGTGCGGGAAAAAAGCCAGGCGGGCACACAAGACTTGCAGGAAATCCCTGTCAGTAAAGACAGTATATTACTACCTCTCGAAAAGGATTGGAAAAAAGCAATGTTTACGCCGGTTAAAGACCAAACTGGCAGGCAACGAAGACGGAAGACGGATTCTCGCACAAAATAAAGCTGCACCAAACACAGGTTTCAGGAATTGTGGGGCCGGTGTCATTCAGGAAACAATCTGCATACTGAATCGTTGTCCTACGCACTGAATGATTTCAGTTTCAGTCTGGAACGATCATGCTTCGCCGTTGGCGCAGATACGCCACTGCACAATACCGGACAGGAACGTCTCTTCAAAGCATCAGCAAATTCCGCAATACGATATGGATTGAGTTCCTGACTCTCGGTTGCATGGAAAGGTCCTTCTTGTTGCGAAAAGAATTCAGCTCCTTTTTTGGCTCCCCCTTTCATGGAGAGTTCCCGTAGTCCCCCTTTACTCCCCCTTTGGGGTATTATGCTGTTGAAAAACAGGCGAAAACAATGCAAAATAAGGATTTTGCGGCAAAAGCAAAAAAGCCGTCTAACTCGTTGGAGTCAAACGGCTTGAAGATGGAGCCAGCGACCGGAGTCGAACCGGTGACCTCATGATTACAAGTCAAGTGCTCTACCGACTGAGCTACGCTGGCCTATGATGTGTCGGACATATAATGTAATCTTATTTGCGCTAAAAACAAGTTAAAATAAGCAGACGATGTTCGTAATGCAAGCGCATGCAAGGACGATAATCAATAATCATATTTTGTTTTTCGGCGGATTTCGCAGATTGTTGCTGATAAAGAAGTATTGTCCTAGTGTTCATCTGTGTGATCTACCGTAATCTGCCGTAATCTGCGGATTCACTTGAAAAATATTTTTTTTGGATTGTAAAAGTACAAATCCATGCTAATTTTTCTTTGTTGCAGAAATTCCTTGTATTGCTTGTTTTCATAGTTGCTGTCAAGGCAAGGATTCAGATGCATTTTTATGAAGCGTATATTCTATCACAAGATTTTACGCATCAGCTATTTTCTGTGCCATTTCATGGCGTTGTTTTTTCGCGAGTTTTGATTAGCATTTGAAGAGGGCTTATGAATCAGTTAAGAGTTGGTTTTATCGGCTGTGGCGGCATTGCTCAATATCACTTTGGTCATTTTGAAAAGATGACGGAGAAAGCACGTATAGTGGCTTGCTGCGACATCCTGGAGGAACGTCGCCTGGCGGCAGCTGAACGTTTCGGTGCCAAGGCTTATGCCGACTATAAACAGATGTTGGAGCAAGAAAAACTCGATGTCTTGTTTGTTTGTGTGCATCCGGGTGCGCATGACGGCATGGAGTTTCTTGCCATCGAGAAGGGCATACACTTATTTGTGCAAAAACCTATGACGCTGGATTTGGACTATGCTCGCAAAGTAAATAAGGCCATCAAGGACAAAGGACTGATCAGTGCGGTTGGCCTGCAATGCCGTTACGTTGACAGCTTGCCTTTTGTCAAAAATTGGTTGGATCACCAGGAGCTGGGAACTATCAGCTGTTATCGTTTTGACGTGATGCCTATGGTTTGGTGGTGGCGTGAAATGAAACATTCCGGCGGCCAAGTCGTGGAGCAAACCATACATAATTTCGATATTTGCCGATATTTTTTCGGTGAGGTAGAGCAAGTACAGGTATTGCGTCGTAGAGGCCTGATCAAGGATGTGGAGAAATATGACGTGGATGATGCTTCATCTACCCTTATGTTGTTCAAAAGCGGATTGATCGGTACCTTTACTACTGGCTGCTTCGGATACTTCCCCGGAGATTTTAACGTGTTCGCTAATAAGGGCGCTAAATTGGAGTATAGCTTAGACGGATCATATAAAATAACAAGCCCGAATATGAGTATAGAAGGAAAGGCCGCCAATGATTATGGGCAAGAGTGTGATGAGACTTTTGTCGATGCCGTGCGCGGCGAGATTTCCGCCGATGAAATACTCTCGCCTTATGAAGATGCCTGCAAGAGCTTGGCCTTAACGCTGGCTATTAATAAGTCTATGGACCAAGGCGGCATGCCCGTCAAGGCAGCTTTCTGATTTTATGCAATGTTATGTGGCCGGCCATACTTGGCCGGCATCCCCGGCTTACTGTGGAAGAATGGGCTGTGACATTGCCTCAGCCACGGCCCAAGACCTCCCTGTAATGTCTTAGTCTTCTGCAGCGCCGGTTCAAAGTGGCAAACATGGAACCTATGGAGCCAATGCTCTTCGTAGAATGCTTTGGCAGCCATATCTACGACGCTATTTCGTAAAGTCGGCCTTGGCGTTCTTGGTGTCTTGGCGGTTCAATGAAGAGGGACACAACCGCCGGGAAACATCTGACAAGCCGATCCGCAAAATCATCATTATGTAGACCGTGTCCAAAAAGGGTTCCGGGCGCTTTTAATCTGCAGGTTACGCAGATAAACGCAGATTATGCAGATGAACGCAGATTTTCAGGATTAAGAATCGCCATGATTTTACGGGGGTCCGGGAAAAAAGAAAAATCTTACAGAGCTATGTAGGAAAAGGTGTTGCTGGTTGGAAGCATATAGCATCGAGTAATGCTGCTGCCTGCGTTTGCGGCGAATCAATTGACGGCCTTGTGACCGGTTGGAGATGCCGGTGCGCCGAGCAGTTGCGTTATCGACAAGCCCGGCTCGAAATATTTTTCCATCCGCCAGCCATTACTTTTTGGATGCTCTCTATGTAACGCCTTTCAGGCGTTGATTTTAGGGGTGTTCTTGCCTCGGGTTTCCTCGGCCTCTGGGTTCGGCCACCCGGGTTGTGCATGGTGTATCCCTAACGGGCTCAGGATCCGGTCGATCCGATTTGGATGCTTTCTGGTGCGTCATGAAAATGGGAGGAGGTTCTGATCCGCCGGCAAGGGGAAAAGTCAGCTGTTTCTTTTAGGATTACACCTTTCTTGACTTTTCAGATAGTTTTTATTTTTTGCAGGCATTGCAGCACTTTTTCGCAACCGGGGTAGTCCTTGTATATAAAGCCTGCTTTGGTGAAATGTGCACTAGCTTGCAGGGCTTCACTGATTTCCGGTTTACGCTCCAGGCTGCGGTCTACCCCGATCAGCAGTGGGGTGTCCGGGTTTTTAGCCAGCCAGTTTAAGCGAGGTAACAGGCGACCGGCGTGATAGCGGTGAAAGAGCTCCAGATGCACAAGCTTGCCGTCATGGCTGACGAAGCTGAAGTCGGGAAAGATTATTTCATTGTTGTCAGCATGTAAAAATGGTGTTTTTTCGCTTATCTGCCAGTCTTGCACCGTATTGCGGAAGTGGTTTTCAAAAAGCTTTATTTCCTCGGGCACATAGGCGCTGAATACACGATATGGACAGACCAGCCCGCTGTTCTGATTTAGCTGCAAAAGTTGCTTTTTATCTTTCCAGATTATCTCGGCTTGCATCTGCCAGTTTTTAAGACTGCATACGGCCGGAAAGAAGATGGCCAGTTGCATGCCGTAGCCGCGCTGATACTCGAAGATGCTGGCCGGCCCGTCGATCTCCATGATGATGTGATTTTTTTTTGCTTTGTCAGGAGTTTTAATTTGGCAAAGCAGCCTGAAGAAGCGCAGATATTTACATACGCGGCGCAGTCTTGCAGCGTCACCAGAGTCTACATGCAATAGTAACTTATTAGCATTGAGCAACAGTGCCTGCACCAGCCCCAGATTATAGCGTTCCAGCAATTGCTTGGCGTCGAGTGAATCGAAGCTTTCCAAAATATCGTTTTCAGGCAGGTCAGCGTATATTTCTTTTTCTTGTAGCAGGATGCAATCAGCGGCTTTGGGGCTTTGTTGCATTGCGAGGCGGAACTCTTCCGGGCTTTCCCAGGCCTGTTGTTGGCGTATATTGGCGGCCAGGGTAAGCAATTTGCGTCTTTCCTCTATATAGTCCAGCTCTTTTTTCTTGTTAAAGGTGCAGCGGTCTTCGAGTAGTTTACGAAGTCCTTTGCCCAAGTCCAAGGGGGTTATATCGGTAAGCAGGGGCGCAAGCCTTTCGTCCAGGTCGGTTCTATGCCGTCCCAGGTTTTGTTCGAAGACTTCGATCAGATTTTCTGCCTGTGCGAGCAAAGTCTCGTTTTGACAATCTACGAAGGCGGGTATCAGTTTGCCGTTTCTAGTTCGGCATCGAATCAGGTTTTTCGTAAGCACGGTGCATCCTCCTGCGTTCACTCACATAGCGTTCGCTGGTGCCTTCGCTGATCAGCTCGTAGAGCAGGGCGGTTTTATCCGGCCCCGGTCGCAATATGCGTCCCAGGCGCTGCACATGTTCACGAGTGCTGCCACTGCCGGAGACCACGATTCCCACATTTGCTTCGGGCACATCGACGCCTTCATTAAGCACCCGGCTGGTGACCAAAGCAGGATATATGCCTTGGCGGAAGTAATCCAGCATCTGTTTTCTTTCGCTCACCTTGCTATGATGGGTGAGCACCGGCAGATAGAATTGTTCGCCTATATCGTAAGCGGTAGCGTTATCGGCGGTGAAAATCAGCATTCTGTCATTGCGATGTGTTTGCAGCAACTGCCAAATCAGCCTTATCTTTGCTTTACAGCTGCGTGAGATACGCCTTTGTTCCAAGTAAGCCTCGAAGGCGGCTCGTCCGCCGGGTTGTCTGGCGCAGGCGATCAGGAAATCTTTCCAGCCTCGGGCACCGCCCAAGCGGATTTGGTATTGTTGCAGAAATGCTATATATATTTCTCGGTTTTCATCATACAGGCGTTGTTCGTCCGGGTCCAGCTCCACTTCTATGGTATGGGTTTGGTAGGGAGCGAGCACTTTACCTTCGAGTTGATCGATTTCTATACGATAGCAAATTGGCCCTAACAGGTTTTGCAGGGTTTGATCCTGTGGGTTTTCGGCATCAGGCGTGGCGCTTAGTCCCAGTCGGAAAGGCGCAATGCAGAAGCGTGCCAGCTGCTGATAGCTTTCACCGCGCAAGTGGTGACATTCGTCAACCACGAGCAGTCCAAAGCGCCGGCCTATATGTTCCATTTGCAGCATGGCAGAATCATAGGTGGAGACGCTGATCTCCAGCAAGTTCTTGCTGCCGCCGCCGAGCATTCCTACAGGGCATTTGAAGGCACGTTCAAGCTGGCCGGCCCACTGCGCCATCAGGTCCAAGGTGGGTACGACCACCAGGGTTGAGCGCTGGCAATGCAGTATGGCCAGCAGTGCCAGGAAGGATTTGCCGGTGCCGGTGGGGAGGGCGACCACGCCGCGACGTCCATTTTTGAGCCAGGCTTGCAATGCTGCACGTTGATAAGGGCGAGGTTGGCGTTGCTCATGGAATGAGAGTGTCAGCTCTTGATAGTCTTTGGCCAGGTCCTGATAAGGCAATTTTTGCCGATATAAATAGGTGATGATGTCGGCATAGCGCATGGCTTCGGCGCGCCAGCAGGCTACTCGGGGGTCATATTGACAGTAAGCAGCCAGCTGAGCAGGCAGAGGCTGATCAGGCATGCTGTGGCTTAATAATAAGGTGCCGGCATGAAAATCAATCTGGTACATTGTGGATTTATTAAGTAGGCTCCGTCCAAAAAGAAGAGGGACCTTGCATTTTATCCGCAGTTTACGCAGAAGGAAGCGGATTTCAGGATTAGGAATCGCCATGATTTTACAGGGATTCCTGGGGAAAAGAGAAAAAACCTCACAAAGGCACAGAGGAAAAGGTGGGGTGGCTGTAAGTGTACGTCATTGAGTGATGCTGCTAATTGCAGCCACGGCAGATCAACTGACTGACGTCCCTGTGTAAGCAGCTGAATATGCAGAAGGCCTGGCGGTTGCGTTATCGACAAGCCCAGCTCGAAATGCTTTTCTATCTGCCAGCCTATACCTTTTTGGATGCCTTTCTAAAAGTACAAGGCAGGCGCTAAGGGCTGCCGATAATTCTGCTTTGTTGCGCGTCACCGGAGGCGACGAGCCTTATGCTGTTGTCCGGCAATTGTATTTTCAGCCTGCCATCCGGTGCCAATCCCATTGCTTTGCCGATGATTTCTTGTTGTGCTTGTTTGATGCGCAGGTCTTTTCCTTGCAAAATATCAGCCTGCTGCCATTCTGACAAGAAAGGTTGCAAGTTTTCGCTTTGTTGCCAGCGTAGATAGTATTTTTCCAGCTGAGCGATGATTTCGGCCAATACTTTGGCACGATTTTGTTTTTTGCCGTCAATACTTTGCATGGAGGTGACCTTGTCTTGCAGTTCCTCGGGGAATTCATGCAATTGACAATTCACATTCAGGCCTATGCCAATGACAGTCTGCTGTCCGTGTTTGGGATGCTGGCAGCTTTCGCAGAGTATACCGCTGATTTTGCGTCCTTGATGCCAGAGGTCATTAGGCCATTTCAAGCCGAACTTATGTTCTGGCAGCAATTCTTTCAGTGCCTTATGCAGTGCCAGTGCGCTAAGCAGTGCCAATTCCGGCAAGCGGCGTGGTGGCAGCGTAGGGCGCAGCAATAGCGAGAAGTAGAGATTTCTGCCCGGTGGCGAGAACCAGGAGCGGTTTTCCCGTCCCCGGCCGGCACTTTGCTCTTCGCAGAGTAGCAGCAGGCCTTCGGGCGCGCCATTCTTGCCCATTTCCATAAGCGTTTTATTGCTGGAGGGCAGGCATTGTTCGTAAATCAGGTGCCTGCCGAAGCTAATGGTGTTGAGCTGAGCGAGAATTTCCTGTTGATAGTTTTGCGGCATGCTGGTTTAATCTCTTCTATTGCCCAGCAATCCGGCGCGCATCAGGTAGTAGAGCAGGGTGAGTATGGCGCTGATGGTGGCGGCTACGTATGTCATAAAGGCGGCATTGAGCACATCTCCTGCCGCTGTGCCTTCCTGCTGGCTGACTATGCCATACTCGACCATGGCCTGCTTGGCGCGGGCGCTTGCATTCCATTCTACCGGCAGAGTGACTATGGTGAAAAGCACGGCCATGGCAAACATGAGTATGCCTAGCTTCACCAGCCCCATGCTGCCTACAAACAGGCCGAGGAAGAAGACCAGGTATGACAGGTTGCTGCCTATGGTGGCCGCTGGTACCAGGCTGCTGCGCAAACCTAGCCAATAGTAGGATTGTGCATCCTGCAAAGCGTGTCCGGCCTCGTGGCAAGCTACTCCAATGGCAGACAGGCTGCTCTTGTCATAGACATCCGGAGAGAGGCGCAATACCTTGGCAGTGGGATCGTAGTGGTCGCTGAGAAAACCGCCGGCACGCTCAATGCGCACGGAATCAATGCCGGAACGGCGCAGCATCTCGTAGGCTGCCTGCGCCCCGGTCATGCCGCTGCGAGGGCGCACCTTGGAGTAGCGTGCAAATGTAGATTTTACGTAGAAAGTGGCCAGCATGGCTAAAATCAGGCCGGGCAATGCAAAGGCAATATATAGCGGATCAATGTACATGGGAACTCCTGATGTGTGAAGGCAACCGGCGGGTCGCCTGGATGGATTGTGCGGCAACATGGGCAGCCTGCGCTGGCTCATGTGCCATTTTTTGGTCAGATGCAGTATACGGACAGAGTACTATTTGCTAAGAAATTGCACTAGTTTGGGGATGATGATATCGCCATGGTCTTCGAGGAGGTAGTGCGAGGCTTCCTCGAAGACCATGGCTTCGGCATTGGGGTAGAATTCTTTTTTCCAGCGGTCAAAGAAGCCCATATGGAAACAGAAGTCCTGTGCTCCCCAGCAGAGCAAGAATTGTTCGTCTTTGAGCTTGGTCAGGCCCTTTTCGATATCGACCAGACATTGCCGGCTGGGATGGCTTTCGCGCAACGGTATATCCTGAGCAAAGCGTTGGGTAGCGATGCGGTCGCGATAACTGCGGTATGGATGGCGATAGCCGGCCTTTACAGCGTCTGGAAGCTTACGGCTTGTTGCCATGAAAAGGGCAGCCTCGACAAAGGCATTCAGGACACGCACCAGAAAAGCTCCCAGAAAGGGCGTGCGCACCAAAAATATGCGTTTAGGGCAGTCATCGGAGAGATATGCTGCGGTGTTCATAAGGATGACACGGCGTATTTTCTCCGGATGTCTGACCGCATATCCCATGCCTACACCACCGCCCCAGTCGTGCAGCACCAGGTCAAGCTGCTCCAACTTGAGTTCTTTGTCAATGAAATGTTCAAGATTATCGATATGGCCTTGTAGCTGGTAGGGCCACTTTTGCGGTTTGTCGGAGAGTCCACAGCCCAAGTGATCCAGGGCTATAGCTCGGAATCCGGCTTTTTGCACTGCCGGCACCAGGTCTCTGAACATAAATGACCAAGTGGGGTTGCCATGCAGCATGACGACGGGGTGGCCTTCGCCTTCGTCGATGTAGTGCAGGCGATGAGCTTCGGGGGTGTGAAAGAACTTAGAAGTAAAGGGATACAGCGCCTCCCAGGAGCTTTTTGATGCAGGCATGGCAGGTGTTATTCCTTTTAGAATGGGCTTTCCATGAGGCCTTGCAGCATGCCGCTATATGAGCCGGCAAGTTTTAAAATCTGCATGGCGATAAAAGAGATCATGAGCAAATAGATGCAGAAAGGCAGCATTGTACCGATGCGGTCGAAGGCTAGTTCGGCGTCGGCATTGAGCAGCTTGGCAATCCTATCACAATAGACCTCGAGCTGTCCGCTTTGTTCCCCTGTTTCGAGCATTTCGCCTATTGAGCTATTGTGGTCGTGATGGTTGCTTATGTGGTAGAATGCCTGGGCGAAATTGTGCTTGCCTCCATGCAGTATTCGGTTCAGTTTGAGAAAGCGACTGCGATATGCGGCGTTATGGCAGCAGTTGGCGGCCAGTGTGATGCAGGACTGCATGCTTAGTCCGCTGCTCAGTGCCATGCCCATGGCTTTGCAGAAGCGTGCTGTTTCCAAGTTGTGTTGCAGCTTGCCCAGCAGCGGCAGAAAATCGATGAACTGCCCAATGGGGGCAAGCGGAAGCAGGAATTTTTTAAACAGCTTGATAAGCAGATACATGGCCGGTGGTATCAGCAATTGCGAGACGAGCCGGGTTAGTATGGCAGCGTTGTTTTTCCCGCCGCTGAAGCAGGCGATGACGGCCAGCAGAATGCAGGCGACAAAGTAGAGGAAAAGCGGATAGAGCAGACCGGAAACAAGTTTGGAGCGCAGGCGTTGTTGCTGTTCGAACCACTGCGAGAGCGCACGCAGTGTGTCGGGAAGATGTCCTGAGCTTTCGCCAGCCCGCACTAAATTACATTCAAAGGTGTTGAAGCAGCGCAGTTGACGCATGGCCTCGTGCAAGTTCATTCCATCTTGAATGTATCGTGCCAGTTTATGTCCGGCACGGCGGAAAGAACCCTGAAAATTTCGACTCAGGGCTCGGATCAAAGGCAATCCGGCCTCTAGTAAAAGCGCCAGGCTGTGGTAAAACTCTATGCGATTTTTCATTTGCAAGGAAGCACGGGCAGCCGCTATTGGGCAAGCTGCTGTCGGGTGAAGTTTTGTGTGTAGCTTGCAGGCTTATTCCGGCAGCCTCAGTGCACTTCTACAAGCAATTCTTGCAAATATAGCTGTGACATCAGTCTGGCGTCCAGCAGGTGTCCGGCTTTGTATGAGCTGATGTGCCCTGCCAGTCTGCCGGATTCGAGCATTGACAGGGCGGCGACCAAGTCCAGGCAGGCTCTATGCCAGACTGCTTCGAGAGATTTTCCGTTATGCAGCATGCCGGGTTGGTTCAAGTACTTTTTCTTGCCGGCCACCAGTATGTTTTGCCAGTTATAGCCCAAGTTACGCGTATCGGCAAAGAGCTTGCCCAGGGTTTTGGTGTAGAGCATAATGGCAAAAGAGCAGTTGGTACGCGCCTGCGCCCCGTGTCTGAATATTTTTTGATTCAGGCAGAACTGTATGCGTTGTTTGCCTATTGCCGATGCGAAGTCAATGCCCACATCCAGGTAGAGGTTTCGGTCTCCATTTTTTGCCGGTTTAAAGAGAAGGAAGCCGTCCCACTGATTGAGTATGGCCACTGGTTCTTTTACGGTCCAATAGCGCAGCGGGCGATTTTTGTCTTCCACCAATCCGGTTTCTTGTATGGCTTCGACGATGGGCATGCTGCCCAAGTCAAAGAGGGGGGGATCACCGGTGCCCAAGCTGATTTCGACATTATCCAGCCCCATGCCCAGTCTTTGTGCGATGATGTGTTCACACATACGCACATAATTTTCCGGGCCGCCGCAGCGCAGCACAATGCTGCGCCTTGCGGTCCAGACATTTCTGGGCGATACTCGTATGGGAAATTGTTCCGGCAGGTCACTGCGGCACAGCCACCAGCCTTCTTTTTGGCTGGGTTTGAAATGCAGCGTGCTGCGCTGCCCCTTGCAGTAAGTGGCCGGCCCGCTTACCGAGAAAGCATCGGCCAAGGTGCTCTGATAGAGCGGTGGTTGCAAATCCGGGTTCGGGTCTGCGCGATAATCCAGCGGCATGGCCTGCAAGGCGGCATGGCTTTGCTTCAGTATATCGCGTTCCCCGTCAGCGAGGATTCGAATGTTTTCCAGCATGCGTTGTTTCCCTGGTATTTAGGCGTCAAAAAGGGGTTTCAGTCGCATTTTATCCGCAGATTACGCAGATATGCGGATATGCAGATATGCAGATATGCAGATTATCGAGATTAAGAATCACTATCCGCCACCTTCATGTTTCCATGGTTTCGTGAAAAAAAAGAAGGGTTTTTAGGCGCAGGGCAATACTCGTTACTTAAGATTTTTTAACCACGGAAAACACGGAAAGCGAGGAAAGCGAGGAAAATTTGCAGGGTTGCTGCTTTGACGGATGGAATGCCAAGCGGAATTGCGGTCTGTTTTGTTGTTTTCTCCA
>JAAZKR010000271.1 GCA_012799725.1 Oligosphaeraceae bacterium
ACCGATAAGCACCGGATCACCGGTGCAGAGATGGTATTCCTTGTGTATGATGCCTTCTCGCGCCTGAGTGATCACGGCTACCTTGCTGAAAGTAATCTCGCTGTAACCACGGTCAAAACGCGTCATGATGCCCTCGTCATATTTGACATAGCCGGTGACTATAGGCATGCAGGTAGAGAAATCGACGCCGTCAAAGGCTTTGCGCACCGCTTCGTCAAAGCTTAGTATGGCATCATCTTTCCAGCCGGTCAGGTCGAACAGTTTGGCATTAACGCCGTGCTTTTGCAGTATGAGAGTGGAGTTATAGGCGCTGTGTGCTTCCCCGACGGCGCTGAGCAGCTCGCGTGTTTGCGGCAGATAGCTGTCCAGATTGAAGTGGCCGAAGCTGCGCAGGCTCGTGAGATCATCCAGGCACTCGTGTATTTCATTGATGCGTTTGTTGACATAGGCGTCAGCCGCATCCTGGTCCAAGCCCAGGTCGGCAAATGAACGATTGTAAGCAATCATACGCTCGCGCACCTGCTCCAGGCTATCCTTCCAGGCCTTGTTGGCACAAGCAAATTTGCCATAGACGCCCGGAGTGCCGTCTTTCTTGTTCTCCAGCAGCATATTGGTGATGCCGCTATAGGCCGAAACAATGAAAATGCGCTGATACAGCTCTTCAGGACGGCGCTTGCCTATGATCACGTTGGCCATTACTTCGCCAAAACGCGACATGGAGGTGCCGCCTATCTTTTCTACGGTATGTATGTTAGCCATGATAATCTCCACATACAAGAAGTGGCAAGTGGCAAGTCAAGAAGATGCGCGGTTTATTCTGTGCTGAACCGCCCGCAGCGTCTCCAACTTTGTCAAAGTAGTGTCATTAGTTTGCGATCTTAGACCTGCAACTGAGGCATGGGAAACTGTGCCGCCAGCTCGCCGACTTGATTGCGCACCTCGGCATAAACCTGCTCGTTGCCCAGGTTGTCAAGCACGCGGCATATCAAATCAGCTATGGTCCGCATCTGTGCTTCCCGCATGCCGCGGGTTGTGACTGCCGGGGTGCCTAGACGCAGGCCGCTGGTCACACTGGGCTTGGCCGGATCAAAAGGAATCATATTCATGTTGACCGTGATATCGGCCTTGTCCAGAGCATTAGCAGCCTCTTTGCCGCTCACAGACTTGGGGCGCAGATCCACCAGCATGAGGTGATTGTCAGTGCCGCCGGAAACAATGCGCAGTCCACCTTTGGCCAGTTCCTCGGCAAGTTGAACCGCATTGGCCAGAACCTGACGCTGGTAGTTCCGGAAGTCCGGCTGCAAAGCTTCTTGGAAGCAGACTGCCTTGGCGGCGATGACATGCATGAGGGGACCACCCTGTATGCCAGGGAAGAGCCAAGAGTTGATCTTCTTAATCAGGTTTTCTTTGCAAAGAATAAGACCGCCGCGCGGGCCACGCAGCGTCTTGTGTGTAGTGGAGGTGACGATGTCGGCGTAGGGCACCGGGCTGGGGTGCAGGCCGGCGGCCACCAGGCCGGCGATATGAGCCATGTCCACCATCATATAAGCGCCGACTTCATCAGCGATCCGACGTAGCTTGGCGAAGTCAATGATGCGCGGATAGGCGCTGGCGCCGGCAAGCAGCAGCTTGGGTTTGTGTTGACGTGCCAGCTCGGCGATATTGTCGTAGTCCAGGCGCTCGCTTTCCCGATCCACGCCATAGCCGATGAATTCGTAGCTGCGTCCGCTGAAGTTGGCCTTGTGTCCGTGTGTCAGGTGTCCACCATGATCCAGGCTCATGCCCAACACCTTGTCGCCGGGTTCCAGTATGGCGAAATATGCCGCCATATTGGCTTGGCTGCCGGAGTGCGGCTGCACGTTGGCGGCCTCAGCCCCGAAAAGGCGGCAGACTCGCTCTATGGCCAGGCTCTCGACTTCGTCAACATGCTGACAGCCGTTGTAGTACCTCCGCCCCGGATATCCCTCGGCGTATTTATTGGTGAGCACGGTGCCGGCGGCGGCACGTACGGCCGGGCTGGCAAAGTTTTCCGAGGCGATAAGCTCCAGACCACGCTCCTGCCTGGCCTGCTCGCGCTCGATGATGGCAGCTATCTCCGGGTCAGTTTTACGTATGGGGGCGACCTCGTCAAAGCTCAACTCCTCCAGCTTGCGCAACCGGCGTTCATGCCGTGCCGCCGCGCTGAAAGGCTGTCCCAGCCAGGCTTCTACAGTTCTGAGTAATTCGGCGTCGCTCATCTGATCCCCGCCGGTGACCAGGATGTTGGAGTTGTTATGATTGCGGCTTTGAGTGGCTTTTTCGGGGCTTTCGGCCAGAGCTGCCCTGATGCCATGGAAGCGATTGGCGCAAATAGACATGCCTATGCCGCTGCGGCAGATAAGTATGCCGCAGTCTATCTCATTGTGCAGCAAAGCACGGCAGAGAGGCGCGGCGAAATCAGGATAGTCGTCGTCAGGCTGTACGCTGCCAGGCCCGAAATCCAGCACCTTAAAGCCCTTTTGGGCCAATGTGCCCTTAAGCAGCTCCTTCTTGTCGTAACCGCCATGATCGGTACCTATGCCTATGCGTAAACCGTCCTGCTTGGACTGCCAATCGGAATTCTCATTCATGTCGCAACCTCACAAAAAATATGCCTTGACAGATGCAAAAGACATAATTTAATAGACCTAAGCAGTATTTGCAATCAAAGAAGAGATTGTCAATGATCATTTGTCATTAGTTATTTGTTAATTGCCGGTCAGGAGGCGCTAGGCCTTGGCGTTCTTGGCGTCTTGGCGGTTAAATGAAAAGGAGCAGCCGCCGGGAGCTGACACGCCGATCCGGCGGAATCATCGTCATGCAGCGCCCGGAGGCGTCGCATAATGTTCACCTGACTCACAGTTTTGCGGCCTATTTGGATGAACCTGATTAGTCTGTGCTTCGAAAAGAGCAGGACGTTTTTGGCAAAAGCCTATATATTATTTGGATGGCGCTTCATTATATTTTCTGATATGTCAAAGGAGCACAAATTGGAAGCCAACAAAGTCAAAAGCGATGCTTATAAGGCGGCCGGGGTAGATATAGACTTGGCCGGCAAGTTGTTATCCGGCTTAAAAGAGAAAATTTCGGCCACGCGCCGCAGTGAGGCGCTTGCGCCCATAGGCGGTTTTGGCGGCCTGTTCCGCATAGACTTGGGGCGCTGGCGGCATCCCATCTTGGTCAGCAGCATTGACGGGGTCGGCACCAAGCTGATGATCGCCAATATGATGAATAAGCATGACACGGTGGGCTACGATATTGTCAACCACTGTATCAACGATATCGCAGTGCAGGGTGCGGAACCGGTCTATTTTATGGATTATATCGGCATAGGCAAACTGCGCAGCCCACTCTATGAGCAGGTCATAGGCGGCATAGCCGATGCCTGTAAGGAGCAAAATGTTACCCTGCTCGGGGGTGAAACCGCAGAAATGCCGGGAATGTATGGCGACGACTACGACCTGGTTGGCTGTATTACCGGCATTGTCGAAGAAGAGCATATTATCACCGGAGAGAAAATCCGTCCCGGCCATATAGCCATAGGCATGAAATCCAGCGGACTGCATACCAATGGCTATTCTCTGGCGCGCCGCATACTTTTTGAACAGGCCGGCTTGACCCCGGATAGCCGCCCGGAACAACTGGGAGGTTGCAGCCTGGGAGAAGCGTTGTTGGAGCCGCATCGCTGCTACTGGCCAGCCATACGCAAGGCCATGCAGGCGCGTATAGCACTGGACGGCATAGCACATATAACCGGCGGCGGACTGTATGACAACGTGCCCAGAATCCTGCCGGAAGGAGTCATGGTGCGCTTCGAAGCGGCCAATATACATGGCGCACCGCCCATTTTTGAATTTATCCGGCAACACGGCGAAGTAGACGAGCACGAAATGTACCGCGTCTTCAATATGGGCGTGGGCATGGTATGGTTTGTGCCCGAACAGGATGTGGGCAATGCTCTGGAAATCTGCCTGGGCGAAGGCTATGAGGCCGCCGTTATCGGCAAGGTCTTCGATGGCAAAGGCAATGTCGAAATCATACTCTAAACAGACACCGTCAAAAAAGGTTCCTGCGCATTTTGTCCGCAGATTACGCAGATTACGCAGATGGACACGGATTTCAGGATTAGGAATCGCCCTGATTGCTCCGGCTGACCTGTCTTGTCCACCCCGTCCACATTGTCCACAATGTCCACTTTAATTTCGCAATTACAGCATATACTGAGACGCAGGCGCATGCAAGGGCAAAGCCGGGTGCCGCTATCCGAGCAGAACAAGGCCTTGCTGCAAGCACGGCTTGACCGCCCGCCACCTGCGCCCCGAGCAGCTGCGCCTGCACCTCAAGCGCCGCCTGCATCCGTTGCAGTTTTGCGTCCATTGCCGTCTGTGCAGCAATTGGGTTGGGATGAGCTCGAGCAGGTCATGCTTGCTTGTCGAGCCTGTCCCCTATATCAGAGCCGTCAACATGTAGTTTGCGGCAACGGCTATCGTCAAGCTCGGCTTATGTTCATCGGTGAAGGACCCGGTCAGGAAGAAGACCGGCAGGGGCTGGCCTTCGTCGGCAGGGCCGGCGAGATGCTTGGCAATATGATCACAGCCATGGGCTTTGACCGCGCAGCTCAGAATGCTGAACGTGGTGTCTATATCGCCAATATCATCAAATGCAGGCCGCCCGGAAATCGCAATCCCCTGGAGGAGGAAGCGCAGGCCTGCCTGCCATTTTTGCAGCGTCAGATTGAATTGGTACAACCCGAGGTCATTGTGCTGCTTGGTGGTGTGGCGCTGAAGCATCTCATGGGCATGATAGGCATCACCAAGCTGCGAGGCAACTGGCTGGAATATCGTGGCATCCCGGTAATGCCGACCTTTCACCCGGCATATCTGCTGCGTTTTGAAAGGCAGAAACGCGTCTTTGTCGCAGAAAAGCGCAAGGTCTGGCATGATCTGCAACAGGTCATGCAAAGAATCTCCGCATTTGGAGGCTCCTCATAACGATGTCCACTAAGACAAACATAAAATCCCTTGGTTTCGCCGCCTATCTGGGCACGCAATTTGGCGGCGCTTTTAACGATAATCTTTTCAAGCTCCTGCTGATTTGCTACGCCAGTAATTTGCTTGGCGAAGGCAGCGCGGCGGCCAAGAGCTATGTATCTTTAGCCGGAGCGCTTTTCATTCTTCCCTTCCTGCTTTGCTCCGCCTATGCCGGTTATCTAGCCGATCGTTACAGCAAAAAGAAAGTGATGATAGCCACTAAGATTGCTGAGATCATTATCATGCTGGCCGGCCTCTTGTTCTTCCGGCTCAAAGCTGTCTACACCTTGCTTTTTGTTCTCTTTTGCATGGGGGCACAGAGCAGTTTTTTCAGCCCCGCCAAATACGGTTTTCTGCCCGAGGTGCTGCCTTCCTCCGAGTTGTCCAGGGCTAATGGGCTTAATCAACTTTTTACCTTTCTAGCCATTATTCTTGGCAGCTGGGCGGGCGGCGCACTTAGTGACTGGAGTGGGGCGAACCCGCATCTGGCCGCCTACTTCTGCGTGCTTATCGCCGTTATCGGCACTCTGTTCAGCTTCGGCATCAGCACCACGCCTGAAGGCAACCCGCAGGCGCGCTGCAAATTGGACCCTTTCACGCCGCACTTGCATACATTCAGGGAAATGAAGAAGGACCGCTTACTCCTGACCTGTCTGCTGGCTAACTCATACTTCTGGTTCATTGGATCACTTTTTCAACTGGTCATAGTCTTTTTTGTCACGGAAAACCTGGCATGTGAGGATCATATGGTGGGCAAATTGGTAGGCTATTTGCAGGCATCTGTCGCGTTGGGCATAGGCTTCGGCAGTGTCACCGCCGGCTTCCTGTCAAGGCGTAGAATCGAATACGGGCTTATTCTGCCGGGCGGCTTGCTGATGACTGTGTTCGCTCTCTTGCTAGGCTGCTGCGGCACTACACGCCTGAGTGCCTATGTTTTCACGGCCGGACTGGGCTTTTGCGGCGGCATCTTCCAGCTGCCATTGATGGCCACCATTCAAAAGCATAGCCCCAAGGAAAATTTGGGCCGTTATTTGGGGGCGGCCAATGCCCTGGATTGTGTCGCCATGATCACTGCCTCACTGGTGCAGTGGCTGTTGCTGAATGGCCTTAAATTTAAGGCCGAGGGAATTTTCATCTTCATCGGCCTGAGCAGCTTCTTCGTCATGCTTTTGCTGTTGAATAATGTGCCTGCACTTTTGCGACGCAGTAAAAAGCTGCTTGGCCTGCGTGTGCAAGCCGGCGGTTGAGCCGACTTGCAGCTCATTACGGAGTCTGTCACCATGTCCAAAACCTATCGCATTGCTGTTGGTACGCCCGTCTTGCAAGTAGCCAATGTGCACTACAATGCGGAGCGTATAATTCAACTTTACGAGCGTGCTGTGCAAGCTGGAGCCGCTATCCTGGCATTGCCGGAGCTTGCTCTGAGCGCCTATAGTTGTGCGGATTTGTTTTCGCAGCAAGCCCTGCATGAAGCGGTGCAGGCGGCCTTGTTGCGAATTTGCCAAGCCAGCAAAGGGCAACGCTGCATCATGTTGCTGGGACTGCCTTTTAGCTATGCCGAACAGGTCTTCAATGCTGCCGCAGTCATACAGGATGGCGAATTGCGGGCGCTAATCGGCAAACAGCACCTGATTAACCATCGCGAATTCAATGAGCAAAGGCACTTTTGCCCGGCAGCGGACTGGCGCGGCGAAAAGCTGCTTTGGCAGGGCAAAGAGCTGCCCTTTGCCGATAAGATGATCCTGCGCTGCGGTGATGCCTTCAGCTTCGGAGTCGAATTTGGCTCAGACCTGCTTTCGCTGCAACCGCCAGCCGCTCAATTGGCGCTGAATGGCGCTGATATAATATTCAACCTGGCAGCCGAACCGGAAATGGTAGGCAAAGCCAGTTTTAGACGCAGCCTGGTGAAGACGCAAAGCGCGCGCATCGCCGGAATTTACGTTTACGCCGGCGCAGGAGTGGGAGAGTCCACTAGCGACCTGCTTTTTTCAGGACATGCCCTGATCGCAGAAAATGGCAGGTTGTTGGCGGAAAATCAGCGTTTCCAGCGCAGCGATGGCCTGCTTTTAGCCGATATCAAGCCGGCTTGGTCGCTGGCTACCCGCCGTGCCTGGACCTCATTCAAGAGCATGACGCGCGAGCCGCTGCCACTCTGCAAACTGAACGCGGCAAAAGAGTCGCCGGACTGGAATTATTTCAATATGCTTAAGCTGCCCTTTGTGCCGGAGGCCGAAGAGGACTTGCGCGAACGCTGCCAGGAAATATTCAATATTCAGGCTGCCGCCTTGGCCAAGCGGCTGGAACATATCTCCTGCCGCCGTCTGATCCTGGGGCTTTCCGGCGGGCTGGACTCCACACTGGCGCTTCTGGTCTGCCTGCGTTGCTGTGATCTTCTGGAGCTGCCGCGTCGCAGCATCCTGGCGGTTTGCATGCCCGGTTTTGGCACCGGCAGCGAAAGCTTGCAGCTGTCACAGCAATTGGCTGCCCTGGCCGGGGTAGAGTTCCGGCAGATAGATATCAGGCCGGCGGTAAGCAGACATTTTGCCGATATAGGCCATGATCCGGACAAACAAGACCTGGTCTATGAAAATAGCCAGGCCAGAGAACGTACACAAATACTGATGGACCTGGCAAATGCCGAAAATGGATTGGTAATAGGAACCGGCAATCTCTCAGAAATCGCCTTGGGCTGGAATACTTTTAACGCCGACCACATGTCCATGTACAACGTCAATTGCGCCGTACCCAAAACCTTGGTGCGGTTTTTGGTGGAAAACCAAGCCAATGAGGAGTCCGCAGAAATGGGCGAGCTGCTGCGACAGATCAATGCCGCGCCGGTGTCGCCGGAACTGCTGCCCGGCGACCAGCATACCGAAAGCATATTGGGCAGCTTCAAGTTGCATGACTTCTACCTGTATCATTTCCTTAAATATGGCGAAAAACTCGAAGACCTGAAAAAAATGGCATTGCATGCCTTTGGCGGCGAATTTGATGAAAAAGAAGTGGAGCGCAGTGTGCGGATTTTCTTTGACCGCTTTTTCAGCCAGCAATTTAAACGCAACGCCATGCCCGATGGACCAAAGGTGGGGACCATATCGCTGTCCTCGAGGGCCGATTGGCAGATGCCCGCCGACGCCAGAGCGGAAGCATGGCTGCAATAAAACCTAGATTTTCCCACGGAAAACTTGGCGTGGCCTAGCCCCGATACTCTTAACTTAACGCTTTGTAACCACACAGACGACTCAACTCCATAAAGACGCCAAGGACGCCAAGAGCGCCAAGCTCGTCCGTCAAAGCAACAACCCCTATAAAAATTTCGTGAATTTCAGTGGTTAAAAAATCTTAAGTAACGAGCATTGGGGCGAGCCCTGGCAGGGCGAGAGAACCCGGGGTTAGGGCACCCCCGAAGTCGGCTCCCGGAGGGCGCTACAAATTCCACCACATTGCCCGAGGACAGCAGCGCTGATGTCTATTCAGAACATAGTTTTAATTGGCATGCCTGGCAGTGGCAAGAGCGTACTGGGCAAGCTTTTGTCTTCCAGGCTGGGCAAAGTCTTCGTAGACACCGATGCCTTGGTGGAAGCTGCCGCCGGCCTTAGTATCGCCGCTATTTTTGCGGAACATGGCGAAGCCGAGTTCCGCCGGCTCGAAAGCTTGCAGGTGCAGCATTGCTCTGAAAGACAGGGCTTGGTTATTGCCACCGGTGGCGGCATAGTTCTGGACCCCGGCAATGTGACCCTGCTAAAAAAACACGGGCGGCTCTATTATCTGCAACGTGAACTCAACCTGCTTGCCCGGCAAGGCAGGCCCTTGTCCTGCTCTGCTGCGGCTCTGATGGAGCTGTTCGAGCGACGGGCGCCGCTTTACTTGAAAGCAGCAGACTGCTTGGTCGATAACAACGCGGACATAGAGACCGCCCTGCAACAGATCATGGATGACTACCGTGAAAATACTGCTGATCAATGGCCCCAATCTTAACCTGCTTGGCCTGCGTGAACCTGATATCTATGGCACACAGAGCTACGCCCAGCTCATTGACTTTATCAAGCGGTCCGCTTTAGAATTGGAGCTGGAAGTGGATTGCTTTCAGTCCAATCACGAGGGCGCCATAGTCGATGCCATACAGGCGGCCTATGGCAAATATGACGGTATTATTATCAATCCCGCTGCTTACACGCATACCAGCATCGCCATCTTGGATGCGCTCAAGGCAGTGGCGCTGCCTGCCGTAGAAGTGCATCTGAGCGCAGTGGAAAAGCGTGAGGCTTTCCGGCAAGTCTCCTATGCCGGCCTGGCCTGCCTGAAAAGCTTTAGCGGACAAGGCGCACAAGGCTACCGCGAAGCAATGTGCTTCCTGAAACAATACCTGGTGGACTAAGACCCGCAGCCCGGTTGAAAGACTCAATCCACAGATTTGCAGATGTAAATCTGCGGATAAAGTAAAAATCTTTCTGAAAAAACAAGAAATCGAGTGACAGTGGCGCGGAAAATTTGTAGGGTTGTTGCTTTGACGGATGAGCTTGGCGTCCTTGGCGGTTGGTTTCTTGTCATTGAACCGCCAAGGACGCCAAGATCGACTTTACGGAATAGAGTCTGTGGTTACAAAGCGGCAAGTGAAGAGTATCCGACTGATCGGACTGATCTATCCTGTACCCGTTCATGCAGGAAAATCCTACAAATTTATCTTTTTCAAAAAAGTTTTAGTTTTTTCCCAAAAGTCACTTGAGATTGTCTCAATTTGGGCTTATAATTAAACAAGGACGCGGTTATTCTGATTCGAAACCCTGTCTTCTCTAGGTTTCATTATAGTAGCAAAGCAAAAGGAGTATTTGCAATGAAGAAAAGAAATGTGTTTACCTTAATTGAACTGCTGGTCGTGATCGCGATCATCGCTATCTTGGCCGCCATGCTGCTGCCTGCCCTGTCAAAGGCGCGCGAAAGAGCACGTAACTCGAGCTGTGTCAACAACCTCAAGCAAATCGGGACCGGTGCGTTCATGTATGCGGAGCGTGCAAGGGATAGGCTGCCCTACGTGAGTGCTGATAACAGAGAAACCTCATTGGCGTACGGTGGCGCCGGTATCACTCCCTGGTGGTTTGCATTGAATGAATTTGTTTCCAACGAAAAGTCATTTGTCTGTCCTGCCGACACAAATAAACTCTGCGATGGCGATGTCACAACTGGTGGTGGAACGGTGAAGACCTATGCAGCTTGGACCGATGGTTTGTCCTATGGCATTAACGGGGTGCCTGGTGTTGGTCACATGGTTCTTTCCAAGGCCTATCGTCCTTCCAAGACTGTGATGATTGGTGATTCAGGGTCCGTCGCCAAAGGAGAGAATGGTTCTGCAAGCTTTATGTGCAGTTTGGCTCCTACAGCAGCTGAAGCTATAAGGCATGTTTCCGTTCGTCATGGAAGTGGCTGTAATATAGTTATGGCTGATGGTCACGTTGAAGACATCCGCGCTGTTACTACCACCAGCGATACAACGTTCGTAAATATTGCCAAGAGCCACAGTGTTCAGTTTACTTGGGAAGCTGCCCCGGCAGATGCTGATGTGGGAATTTAATAGTACTTACCTTACAACATAAAAACGGATTAATTAGCATAAGGAAAAATTAACATGAAAAAGAACACATTGTTTACTTTAATTGAGCTGCTGGTCGTGATCGCGATCATTGCGATCCTGGCCGCCATGCTGCTCCCTGCCTTGGCTAAGGCCAAAGAAAAAGCGCAGACTGTGTCCTGTACCAATAACCTCAAGCAGATCGGCCTCGGTGCACATATGTACGCCGGCGATAAAAATGATAACCTGCCGAATTTCACTAGCACAGGTAAGACTTCGGCTGAAGTGACTTCGGCACTGATGACAGATAAGGCAAGGTGGTGGGTTAGGCTTAACCGCTACGTCAAAAATGACAAATGTTTTGCCTGCCCCGCTGATGCGGATACATACGGCATGGGCAAAGCTACCGGCGTCTGGGCTGATGGTATCTCCTATGGTATCAATGCACGACCGGCTCAAGCAGCCGCGTATACGGCTACGTTGCTCGATCCTGATGGTGGGGCTCAGATCCTGACTTCGGCTACCAGCCCAACGACCACTCTGATGTATGCTGATGGTGGAATCTATTATATCACGGTACCATTTGCCTGTTACGCTGAGGGTGCTAATGGCGATCCGATCAAAGTTACTTCTAGTCTTGCGGCAGACAAGGAAGCGGATCGCTACATTGCCAACCGTCACGGCGAGCGTTTCAATGTCCTGATGCTGGATGGACACGTGGAAGGATTCGATGTATGGCCGAGCTATAGTGACGCAGCTACACCTGCATTCGATGCCGCCAGTGCTCTTAAAGCCTCAATGGTCAAGCTCAGCTTCACCAACGACAGCTACTAAGACATAGCCATATCGTTAAGATAGCTTAACAGTTTACCCCGGTAACGATTCCCGTTACCGGGGTATTTTTTTGCATGGCCCCCATGGCTCCCATCGCCCGTCTTGCCGGCTGTTGTCCTGTGGCCGGGCATACTTGCCCGGCATCCCCGTCCCATCGCCCCCATCGCCCGTCTTGCCGGCTGTTGTCCTGTGGCCGGGCATCCCGCCCCATGGCCCCCATGGCCCGTCTTGCCGGTTGTCGTCCTGTGGCCGGGCATACTTGCCCGGCATCCCGTCCCGGCTTCCCATGGCAAAAAAGCCGCACGTTCCAGCTGCATACAGAGCGCACAAAAAAGAACCCCGGGTTGCATCGCGCCCTCCTTGCGCTGCACCCGGGGTTGTGCTTGTCCCCCCATACCGGCTTCCGGCAGGGATATTTTATTTTCTTAGATATTGGTCCATTTTTCGTTGCCGTTGGAGTTGGCGACGACGGCTTCCAGGAAGCGCATTTCAGAGACACCTTCCTCTATGCCGGGATAGTCACCGGGCTTGCCGGAGCGTATGGCTTCGACAAAGGCGTCATAGATATTGGCAAATGCCTCGATGAAGCCTTCCGGATGTCCGGCCGGCAGCCTGGAGAACTTGGCAGCGGCCTCTCCGGTGCCGGGCCAACCCCGCCGCAGTATCTGCATCGGTGCATCATTAGAGCGTATAATAAGCTCTTCCGGAGTTTGTTGACGCCATTCCAAGGCGGCCTTGTCACCATAGATTTTGAGGATGAAGTTATTTTCCTCGCCGGTGGCTACTTCACTTGCGAAGATAACGCCGCGAGCGCCATCGCTGAGACGCATCATGACGCTGCCGTCATCATCCAAGGCGCGTCCCTCGACAAAGGTGCTAAGGTCAGCACTGATCTGTAGGATTTTCAAGCCGGTAACATGTTCGATAAGGTGCTGGGCGTGTGTGCCTATGTCAGCCATGCAGCCTGAGATACCGGCCTGCTTGGGGTCTACGCGCCAGCTCGCTTGTTTGCCGGCATTCGGTGCAGCCAGCCAGCCCAGAGAGTACTCGACGTTGATCTTGCGCAAGCGTCCCAGCATGCCATCAGCAATGGCTTGCCTAGCCTGCTGTATCATGGGATATCCGCTGTAGTTATGCATAAGGCAGAAGAGCAGACCCTTGCTTTCAATGATCTTTTGCAGAGCAAGCGCCTCAGCCGAACTCATGGCTACCGGCTTTTCACAGAGTACGTGAAAGCCGGCCTCCAAAAAAGCCTTGGAAACCGGAAAGTGTAAATGATTAGGCGTGCAGATGCAGACGAAGTCAATGCGCTCGTTAACCGGCAACCCGAGCTCCCCGGCAACCATGCTCGCATAATCAGCATAGCAGCGATCAGGGCAGAGGAAAAGACTATCGGCAATTTCCCGTGATTTTTTGGGGTCTCTGCCAAAGACTCCGGCTACCAGGTCTATCTGACCGCCCATCCTGGCCGCGATGCGGTGTACCTCGCCGATGAAAGCGCCCGGCCCGCCACCTATCATACCCATTCTGATCTTACGTTTCATTTTTATACCTCCTTAATACATCGTTGTGGGTGGATTTTCCTTGCTGGGAGTCGTTCAAAAAAAACGGACGAAAAAACACAAGTATTTCTGACAAAAGCCAGTGCTGTGCCTCCGGAGTTAGACTCAAATCTGTCTGACTTCTCCGACCGCTCGGAATTTTTGAACTTTGAAATTATTACTTCAACATGGCATCAATAATATACCAGTTAAGTTCTTCGTAGTCGCGTTCGGCTACCAGCTGTGCGATCATGTTGTCATCCAGTGAGCGCGAGATTTGCAGCAGGCGCAGGAAGATTTTGCGGCTGTAGTCCAGATGTTTCAGGGCGACATCGGCTTTTTGGGTGCGCATGACTTTGACATCCAGCCCCACCCATTCGCCTGCATTGCCAAAGCCGTGTTGGTCAAGCACTCGCACCTGATTCAGGGCACGTCTCGGGTCTACGGCACCGAAGGTCTGATCCTGGTCGAATTTCAGGCTGTTCTGGTCGTTAAGATGTACGCTCCAGAGCTTTTTATGCGCCAGTGCAAAGCCCATCTCGTCGGAAGGCGACAAATTTGCCAGCAGCGCGTGTGCGGTTTCAATGAGGCAGCCCACCCGATCGGGCTCAGAAGTGAGCAGGCCCATGCTGATAGCGTGTCCGATAGTGGGGATATAAGCATGATCCATTGGCTCATTGGGCTTAGACTCTATCATGATGCGTATGTTTTTATCATAGTCCAGCATCATTTGCAGGGCAGCGGCAATGCGTTCGGTGGCCAGTACCGGATCCTTGGCTTCGCGTATATAGGTGCCTTCGCGTGCCAGCCAAAGCACTATATTGCGTGTCCCCAAAGCATTGGCAATATCGATGCAGCGCTTGCTGCGGTCCAGGGCGTATTGGCGGCAAGCCGGATCGTTATTGGTGTAACCGCCATCTATCGTGCGCGGATCAAACCACATGCGCGGAGCGACAAATTCGGCTTGCAGGCCGTGTTCGTCAAGTACCTTTTTGACCTCTTGAGCCTCTTTGATGACCTGCGCGGGGCTCAGGTCGTTCATATTGGGCACGGCGTCGTCGTCATGAAATTGCACGCCGTCAAAGCCCAGCTGCTTATAGGTCTTTAACTTGCTGTTAAAATCGATGCTGTCGCGTACTTCCGGCCCAAAGGGGTCGGCACCCTCGTGAATGTTCCAAGGGCCAAAGGAAAAACGAAATGTGCCTTGCATAATAATTACTCCTTGAGGTTAGGGTTGTCGGACACTCCGCGTAACGGATGTCCGGAATCGACTGCTGACCACATTACAATATATGGCTTGAAAAATATAAATCCTTGACTATCTTACGATAAATCTTGACTATTTTACGGATTGTCATTAATTCTTTTTCCCGGAACCCCCGTAAAATCCCGCAATCCCCAATCCTGAAAATCGGCGTCCATCTGTGAAATCTGCGGATAAAATACGCCCGGAACCCTTTTTGGACATGGTCTAACTAGCGCGTAAGCTCTGTTTTGCCGCCTTTTTCTGCCTCTGTGCAAAGCTGGCTTAAAATCTGCCCAATCTGAGCCTGTATTTCAGAGGGTTCTTCACCTTTGCTGACATAAAGCGGCGCAGCACAGCTAACCCTGATCCGGGAAAAGGGCAGGGGGATGCGCATGGCATCCCAGCTTTTCAGTGTGATGTAACGTGAAAAATCAAAACAGACCGGTACTATGGGATGGGAGCTGAGGGCGGCCAAGGTGACTATGCCGGAATGCACGCGGTGGCGCGGCCCGCGCGGTCCGTCAACCGCAATCAACGGCGAAACTCCTCTGTCCAGGGCACGCTTAAGCATCAGTAGCGCAGTTCCGCCGCCACGGCTCGAGGAACCGCGCGCTACTTGAAATTTGAAGAGCCGAGCCATAGTGGCGATATATTCGCCATCGCGTGAACGGCTGATCAGAAGCACCAGACGCTTGCGGAGACGCTTTGGAAGCGCAGCTGCACCCAAGATAATGCGCCCATGCCAGCAGGCAAAAATTGCAGCCGGGGCAGTGTTGGAGAGAGCGTCTTCAGCGTCTTCATCAAGTTCCAGCTTGCAGCTGAAAAGCAGCAGATGTACCAGCCAGCTGAATGGATAAGCCAGCCAGAGCGGCAAGCGGCGCTTGTTCTTTAAAGTAAATATTTTTCGGCGAGGTTTGGACATCTTAACTACAGAATGAATGGCTTTGCTGAAAAGTGGCGCCCTCCGGGCGCTTGATTTCGGGAGTGGCGCTCTCCTCGGGTTCCCTTGCCCTTCCAGGGCTGCGGTCACCCGAGGTTACGCATGGTGTGGCCCTGACGGGTCCCCTCGGGTTCGCCCGCCCGAGGTTGCGCATGGTGCGGCCCTGACGGGCCCCCTCGGGTTCGCCCACCCGAGGTTGCGCATGGTGTGGCCCTGACGGGCCCAGAAGCCCTTTCAGGGCTCCGGCAGGTCTTACCGCCCCGCCCCCTGACCTGCCCGCCCCGTCTGCTCCTGGCGCTCCGTCCGGCTCGTCCACCTTGTCCGGCTCGTCCACCTTGTCCACAGCTTGCCAGATGGTTGTGGTCTCACTTTAAGTCTTGAACCACATCAGGTAGCAATGCAAAAAGCAGCAACTTCTTCGGTTTTCTTGCCTATCCGCAAGGCTCTCATACCGCTGGCCGGTTTAGGCACCAGGCTATTTCCGGGCAGCAAGGCAGTTAAAAAAGAGCTGTTTCCGCTTATCACTCCGGATGGGCGTTGTCAGTGTCTATTGCAACGCCTGCTCGGGGAGGCGTTTTCTGCCGGTATTGATGAATTGGGTTTGATTGTTCGTCCTGGGGATGAGGAGCTCTTTGCTGCCCTGTTCAAACCGCTGGACGGAGCGGTTTACAAACGTCTTGACGACACTGCCCGGGCAGAAGAAGAACTGCTGGTTTCCTATGGCAAGCGCGTGAGCTATATCGTACAGGAACATCAAGAAGGCTTTGGACATGCCGTTTATTGTGCCAAGGACTGGATAGGTGGCGAAGCTTTTTTGCTGATGCTTAGCGATCATATCTACATGACTGCCAGCGAACAGAGCTGCGCGAAGCAATTGCTGCATGCCTTTGCCGCTAACGGCGGCAAGTCAATGTTGAGCCTATATGCAGTGCCCGGCGAAAAAGTACAGCATTATGGCACAGCCGGCGGAAATTGGCTGGAGGGACAAAACAACTGCCTGCAAATCAACCAGTTCATCGAAAAACCAAGCCTGGAGACAGCTCGTAAACTGCTGCGGACAAGCCGACTGCCCGAAGATAGCTTCCTATGTGTTTATGGACAGTATGCCCTGAATGCCGAAATTTTCGAGCTGCTGGAAAAACAAATTGCCGCCAATGAACGCGAACGCGGCGAATTCCAGCTCAGCAGTGCACTGACCAAGCTGGCCGTACAGGGTAGATTGTTGGGCTATGTGGTGGAAGGAAAACACTATGACACCGGCAGGCCAATGACATATCTGCAAAGTCTTGTAGATTTCGCAAGTCAATGAGAGGCAAGCTCTTTGCTCTAACGGAGCGTGCACCGGCAAAAAAATACCGGTGCTCCTGGGCAGGCTAAGGCGTAGTACAGTTAAGCCATTGCAGAAGTTCCGCGGATAGTGGCTTGATGTCGCTGACTATGGCAGCTTCTCCGGAAGGCAGCTGCAATTCGTCGTTAAGGTCTGCGCCAACCAGTACTTTTCCCAGCGGGCTATCATAGGCGATCATATTGTCTGCCGGCTTGCTGTCAAAAAGCCCGAGCAGCTGGAAGCTCTCTTCTTTGCCGTTATGATATTTCAGGGTTACTTGGCAGCCCGGCACGACGCTATTTTCCACTTTGACATCTGCAAAATCAATGGCTTTAGTGGCCTGTAACTTTTCTTCCAGTTCAGCTCGGCGTTTGCCCAAGAAAGCCTGTCTTTCCTTTGCGTATTTGAATTCCGAGTTTTCACGCAGGTCGCCATGGCTGCGTGCCTGTTCTATTGCAGCTACATTTTCGGGCACCAGTACATTGACCAGCTCATCGAGCTCAGCTTTGGCCAGGGCATAACTGCGCAGCGAAGTGATATTGGCGATGGCTGTCTTGCGGCTGCGGCTTTTCTCCTCGACTTCGCTTATCGCCTGCGGATAATGGCGTACAATCTTGACCAGTAGGCTTTGGCGTTCGCTCTTGTCTAACAAGGGCTGATGCTTGATGCAGCGTACCAGATTTCGTATGGCAATGGGATCGCCCATCTTCATAACTTGACGCTGGAATTGCTCGTCGTCAAGCAAAAGCTTCATAAGGCTGCGCTTGGATTTGAGATAATTGCCCTTTGCATCCTGGTGCAGAGTTTTGAAAAGCAGATAGGAGTTGGCCAAATGCTCGCTGCGACGCTCGCTTTTAGGTGCTTTCCAAAGCCAGCAGTAATGTTCGGCACTGACCTTGCCGGCGGCGAAGTCGGCGAACACGCGTTCGCTTAACAGGTCTTTCTCGATCTCGTTTTTAGCCAACAGCTTCTCTATATGTGTCCAGAGCCGGTATGGCAGCTTTACTGCAGCATCGACTAAGTAGTCGCTGCCTTTAGCCAATTGCGTGGCGGTCAGCCAGGAAGGGATCAATTTCAGTGTCAGCTTGTCGGTCTGCTCCACAAAGAGCTCTATATTCTTCCAGATTTCAGCGTTGCTGAGTTTCTGCATAAGTTCAGTGAAGGCATCTTCTTGAACGCCCTCTTTGTGCAGCGTTGCGACTGCATTGGCAAAGATTTCGGCCTGTTCCGGTCTAGTGGCGGCATGTTCGAAAATTCGGTGTAGGTTGCTTAGATTGATCTCATTTTGCTGCAATTCCACGCCATCTTTTAGCCGTTCCACCAGCTCATCCAGATTGCGGCTATTATCCCAGCGGCGCAAGTCATGCAGCTGCGCGGCTTTGTCCTGCGTTGCGCTTCCGGAGTCAACAGGCCCTTCGAGATTCAGCCTGCCTGCTGCCAAGCGCTCATAATCCTCTTCGGATAAGAATTTGGACAGCAATATGTCCTTGACAGCATTCCGTTGCTTCTCGGGTTTGGCCAAGAGGCTTGCCTGCAAGCCAGCCAGATAGCCGGGCTGTCGTGCTTTCTCACCAAGCTTGTCGCTCTGCAGCAGATCAAACAACGGAGAGGCATTTTTAATCATGAGCTGTGAGTCAAAAAAAGACCGCAAACGCAGGCTGCGGTTGCGGTCGTTTTGCAGGGTGATCTCGTTTGCCAGTCCATCTACCCGGCGTATCTTGCCCAAGCCGAAAGCTGCATCGTAGCAGAATGCGCCGACCTTGAGTTCGCCCATCATTTGCAGGCGCAGCCGTATGGTGTCCATGCTGCATTCCGGGTCACGAAAGCCTACGGCCTCAGCTAAACCGGCCGGATTGCCATAGTTGCTGAAAATCTGCTTGGCTAAGCTGGCGTAGCATTCGCGAAAAAGCGGCGTGTCAAAGCCCAGCTCCAGAGCCAGCGAGATGAATTCGCGCCCGGTACCGGCATAGGTAGAAAGTCCCAAAGACTCGACTACCAGCTCCAGGCTGGACTGGCATTCCTGAAAATATTCCGGCTCGCCTAGCGCCTTGCGCCAAGCCGGATTTTGCATCATTACGAGTAGTTCCTGCAGCGCCTTCTCGTCCGACTCAGAAGCGGCGCAGCAAAGCGAGTCCAAATCAAAGCCGTGCTCCTCAACGATATTATCGGTCATGGTTGATTCCTATGTGTATATGGTGGTTTCTTGATTTTGTCCGCAGATTACGCAGGTTGCGCCAGGTTGCGCGGAATTTTTTAAGCCCCGTCGTTTGTGGCATGCGTGTGAAAGTGAAAGTTCTGTGCCCGGCCATGCTTGGTCGGCGCCCTGGCCAATCTCAGAATTTATTGACTTTTTCGTAGTTTACGCTCACGGCCTGGGCGATATTCTCTGCTTCTGTTGCTCCCCATAGCGGTGCCAGTTCTATATATTCCAGGCTATCTGCAAGGGTGGGCAATCTTGACATGCCGATAAAGAAGCCATCTACGATCACGGCGAATTGTCCACCTTGCTCCGTTCCCATAGTTTGCAGAAGCAGGTTTTTTCCGGCTCTGTCTATATAGAGCCGCAGTCCGGCCAAGGCTGCATTGTCTGCCCGAACGGTTTCGGCTTTATAGAAGAACCTGGAATCTAAGAAGGGCTGCGAGACTATCTGCACCTGTTTTTCCTGTGTTGCGTCCTGGATGCTGCGCAAGAATCTCGAGCTTGCCAGGCTTTGATCGGCGATGCGATGCAGGCTGAGCAAGTGCATCGGTTCCGGTTCGCTAAGCAAATGACAGGCGCTCAAAAGCAGCACCAAAAAGCTTGCCATAAGCAGCTGGGAAAACCTTGATTTTTCACTGCTCCTTAGTTCAGTTGTTTTTTTGCCCAACAAATGTCTGCCTCTATCTTCAAGGTTGTTAAAGTCTATTCAGTCTTGGGTTTTTCTGTACAAAGTAGCCAGGCTAATGCCCAGTGATTTAGCTGCCTCCTCCTTATCTCCGGCATAGTGATCCAGCACCAGTTTGATAAAATGCCGTTCGCATTGACGCAGATAAGCGCGCAGGGTCATCTGTACATCCGGTGCCGCCGCAAGTGGCTCAGCAGGTCGGGTGCGTGTCTCCTCTTTCTCCGGCCTTGCTTTCTGCAAGTACTCAGGCAGCGCGTGTAGTTGCAAGCATTGCCCCTCGGAGAGTGCACAAGCTCGTTGCAGACAGTTTTCCAGCTCGCGCACATTACCGGGCCAGTCATGGTTTATAAGAGCCTCCAGTGCCGGAATAGAGATGCGCCAAGGCTTGCCTGATTTGTCATGGAGCCGTACAAAATGGCCGGCCAATAACCGAATGTCCGACTTACGTTCACGCAGAGGCGGCAAGCGCAGCGGAAAGACATTCAAGCGGTAGTAGAGGTCATCACGCAGCAAGCCCTTGGCCATGCGCTCCTGCAAATCCTCGTTGCTGGCTGAGATGATGCGCACGTCTACAGGGATGCTTTGCAGTGCTCCGACCGGACGAATCTCGCGCTCCTGCAAGGCCCGGAGCAAGGAAAGCTGCATGCTTGTCGGAATTGCGCCTATTTCATCGAGAAAGAGGGTGCCGCCATGTGCGGCCAGGAAAAGCCCGTCTTTATTGCGTAACGCGCCGGTAAATGCGCCTTTGACATGGCCAAACAATTCAGATTCAAGCAGGTTTTCGGGCAGGGAAGCGCAGTTGATGGCAACGAAAGGACCGGCGGCTCGGTTGCTATGTTCGTGCAATGCTTTGGCTACCAGCTCTTTGCCGGTGCCGCTTTCACCTTGCAGCAGTACGCTCATTTCAGTAGGTGCGGCCTTGCTTATCTGCTCATAGAGCTGTAGCATGCCAGGATGCTCACCAATCAAGCCGGAACAGTGCGGTTGCGGCTCTGGCAGGCTTTCGCTGTCAAAATCGGGCAGTGGCAGCAGTGGCTGCTTGATTTGGCTGTCCAAAGCGGCCTTTACGGTCTGGACGGTTAATTCGGTCTTAAGCGGTTTTTGCAAGCTGGCGAAGGCGCCTCTGGTTAGAGCCATATTGGCCAGGCTGACCTCAGCATAGCCGGTAAGCATAATAATAGGTGTCTCAGGCTGGTTTTGCCGACATAGGGCTAAGAGGTCTTGCGTCTGTAAGCAGGAATGCCAAAGCTTGGTGCTGCAAAAAAATAGGTCCCATCGGCCTTTGCCCAAGAGGGCGGCGGCCAGGTTCGCTTCCGATGCGCTGCGCACACGATGCTCGAGCGAACGCAACAGCCCCTTGAGTATCTCAACCAGACTGGCGTCGTCTTCTGCTATTAATATTCTGGCGCTGGATGACATGGACATTACCCGTAAAAGATTTAATTTAATGCCGAAAAAAGGCTTTTTCAAGTAAGTCCCTGCAATGAGCAGACTTTGCCGGACAACAACACGTAATGGGTCAGTCTTCTGTAGTGCAGTTGCTAGAGTTCTTCTTGTTTATGAAAGATTTGCCGGCAATTTTTCTTTAATTCGTTGTCATACAAGCTCTTTTGAGGTGGCTTCACTCGGCTTCCTTTC
>JAAZKR010000272.1 GCA_012799725.1 Oligosphaeraceae bacterium
GCAATTAGAGGCAATCTCTGCCGCCAGCGTCAGCCTATTTTTGAATACACAACCTGGTCTGTGCAGACCAATGGCTTTCTCGAACACACTCTCTACGGGATTTTTGAATTCACAGAATGAAGATGAGATGAGTAGCGGAGATCAGCCACGGGAGTTTTTCCGCCACTGCCGCGGGGAGACCTTACACTGGGTCTTGAAGAATTTTGTGAAATAATTGGAGTCCGCAAAGCCGCACTTGAACGCAATTTCGCTGATGGATAAGCTAGTGTTTTTCAAGTAATCTTTAGCATGTTCCAAGCGGATTTTCATCAAATATCCAATAGGGGTATCCTGGGTGATGATTTTAAATTGACGTGTAAAACTTCTCTCGGACAACCCGGCAACACTAGCCAATTCTTCCAGCGTGATAACCCTGTGGAACTTTTTTTTCATCAACACGATGGCATTGTTGATTTTCGGGAAAGGAGAATCTGTATTTTCAAAGTGCCGCTCGTATCTTTTGGAGATATCAGTGATGATTTCCAGCAATAACTGCAAGCCCTCGATTCTTGAGTATGGATTGCCTTTGAATCTTATAAAATTAGCCAGTTGAACAAGTTTTTCTGCCAATTGAACACTGTCATATTCATTTAAGCGCAAGTGATTGCGAAAAGTGTCGGGCTTACGTACGCGGGGTTCTGTCTCAAAGAACATCGTGTATCCAGGTAGATATTGTAATTCCTGCCAGGGAAGAGGCAGTGTCATTTTGTCAAACAAAAGATTAAAGAGACAGAATTTAGTCCCCGGATGAAAACAGTGGGTGGTATTTCCCTCGATAAGAAAAAGGTCCCCGGATTGTACGGGGTAGTCAATGCCATTGATGGTCTGTATGGTGTTGCCTTCCGTGATGAATACCATCTCCGAGAAATTATGATAATGTTCCAGAAAGGTGTAGTCGAGCATGTATTTTGATGGACGACGCAGATAATCGCCATACACCGAGCTTATGTGATAATTCGGTGTATCGAAAAAATTATCCCCGGAAAGAAAAACCGCATGCTCATTCATATCGTTCATCCCCCGAACAGGCTGAAAATCGTTAATGTGCGAAGTTTTGTGATGAACACGTGTAGTTGCCAAAGTAACAACCCTATAAAATTTTTTCGTGTCTTTTCGTTGTTAAAAAATGTGTGGGTGCCCGCCCGTTACCAGCTCTACTGACACATTACTTCCTATTTCACCATCTTCACGATTTTCCGTTTGTCAGCAACCTGGATTTCCCATTCACCTTCCTCATAAAATGTCTGCCCTTCCTCATTTATAAGTGTGAAAGCCGTTGATGGAATCTCTAGCTGGCAAGTTTGTGTCGCTCCAGGCTGAAGAGCAATCCTCTTCACGGCGGCCAATTGACGCAAGGGTGAGCGAGTAGAGGGTGCCAAGGCTCTGACATAAACCTGAATGACATCTTCACCTGCATAAACGCCGGTGTTTTCCCATGTGACCGCCAAGGGACAATGAGCGCCTGCCTGAAGTGTTTCCGACAAAGACAATTTCGTGCATTCGAATGTTGTATAACTTAACCCGTATCCGAAGGGATACTGCACTTCGCCCGCGAAAAACCTGTAGGTACGTCCTGTCATCGAATAGTCTTGGAAATCAGGCAATTCTTTAATATCCCGATAAAACGTAACCGGCAAATGCCCAGATGGATTTACCTTGCCAAATAACACATCGGCCACGGCAGTGCCGCCCTCGGCGCCGGGATAGAATACTTGCAGCGACGCATCGGCCTGCTCATCCGGAACCCGCACGGCACTACCCGAAACATTCACTAGAATGACTTTCTTTGCCACCGCACAAATCGCCTGCACCAGCGCAAGCTGTGTCTCCGGCAACTCCAGTTCATGCTTGTCAGCGCCATTTTTCGACAGCGTCCCAGTGCCCTCCTCATCCTCCAATTCAGGAGACAATCCGACGCACAGGATGGTGACGTCAGCACGTTCTGCCGCGCTGACCGCCTCCGCAATCGTCGGAACATTCTCCGAATCCATTGGTACAAGGTCGCTGCCACGGGCATAGATAATGCGGCAATCATCATCCGCTTCGTTTAGAATCCCCTGCAACAATGTGACAACACGCGTTGCACGCCCGTAATAATTGCTCATCAGTGCCCGGACATTGTCGGCATTAGGACCGATCACCGCCAATGCCCTGATTTTATTCTTCTCGAGCGGCAATGCCCCGTTGTCATTTTTTAACAGGACGATTCCACGGCGGGACGAATCTAATGCAAGTTTCCGGAATTCAGGGCATTCGATAATATCGGGAGACGGGACATCGTCCGGTTCAGCATCAAATATACCCAAGCGGAATGTAACATTGAACTGTGTTCGGAGTTTTTGCTCCAGCAAATCCTCAGGAATTCCTTTTTCATGGACTTTTTTGCGCAAATCATCATCCAGGACATCCAATGCGATATCAAGGCCACTCTGGAGCGCATCTGTAAGAGCAGCTGGATAATCGGCATGAGATTTGTGATCCCTCACCAGCTTCAGACCCGCATTGCAGTCTGAAAGTACAGCGCCTTTGAATCCCCACTGTTTCCGTAGGATCTCAATCATCAATTCGCTGTTAGTCGTACATGGTGTTCCATTGAGAGCCGTATAAGCGGGCATAAGTGACATGGCACCTGCTTCGATGCAAGCTCGAAACGCCGGCAAATAAGTCTCATAGAGGTCTTTTCTGGAAACAACGCAGTTAAAATATGTCCGCCCTTCCTCCGGCCCTGAATGGGCGGCAAAGTGCTTCGGGACTGCCACGGCTCGCAGATGTTCCGGATCCATTCCCTGGAGTCCCCGAACGTACGCGGCTCCCATCTGTCCTGTCAGAAACGGGCACTCGCCGTATGTCTCATGGCCGCGTCCCCATCGTGGATCCCGGAAGATATTGACATTCGGTGCGCAATAGCATAGCCCGTAATAGATCCCCGTTTCGCCGTGTTTCCGTGCATCAAAATGCCTTGCCCGCCCCTCTTCAGCAATGACCTGCCCCATTTTTTCCACAAGTTCGGGAGTAAATGTCGCTGCCATGGCGATTGCCTGTGGGAAAACGGTGGCGCAACCGCTTCGGGCGAGTCCATGGAGAGCTTCGCTCCACCAAGAATAGGCGGAGATGCCTAGGCGCGGAATCCCTGGAGTCTTGAAATTGATGAAATCATGCTTCTCCTCTATGGTCAGACGAGAGATCAGATCGTCTATGCGACTTTTCAACGGCAGTTTTTTGTCTTGAAATGGAAACATTAAATACCCCGTCTGCTAATTTGAAAAAGCGGACTTTTAAAACAATCCGCTCAATCCTGTTTTTCTGAATAAAATAAAAAAAACACCCAAATGCATGAAATTTTGGAATACCCAATCTTGAAACAAGATCCGATATTATTTTTGAATAATATACTATATGTTTTTTTGCAGTCTGCACCTTAACTATTTAGTCAAAAAACATGGAATATCCAGCCATTGGCTCTTATGGCATATATACAATAATTCTATGATGTAGACTGGCGACCATAACCCACACGTCAGATAACTGAACCTCTGTGAAGTTGTGCTGGCACTGTTTTGGTTTTCGGGATGATTCATTAAGCCTTGCCAGCACTTCTTCGAGCGGTTTTCCCGGCACGGAGCGCCAAACGTGCCTTCCCCAC
>JAAZKR010000006.1 GCA_012799725.1 Oligosphaeraceae bacterium
AAAGGAAGCCGAGTGAAGCCACCTCAAAAGAGCTTGTATGACAACGAATTAAAGAAAAATTGTCAGCAAAATCTTTCATAAACAAGAAGAACTCTAGCAACTGCACTACAGAAGACTGACCCATTACAGTCTCCTAAGGTAAAATGAGCCGTTGGTCCTATTTCAATTGAAGCGCTACAGTGGCAGTAGCCCGTATTTTCCTAAAAAACGGCTCTTTAAAGTGACTGGAGACAGATCAGGAAGGACACTGAGCGGAGCAAGCGGAATAAAAGGAGACAATAATCATGGAGAGAGACTGGACAGGAATCTGGATCAAGGCGTATAGCGGCTACGCATCTATGAAGCCATTGCAACCATCACCGTATATGCGGACGGTTTTTCATGCGCCGGAAAAAATGCAGAGTGCTATCGTTCATCTATGTGCACTGGGAGTGCACCAGTTATACATAAACAATCAAGTGGTCGATGGTGATTCTTGGTATAAGCCCGCTTTGTCACAATATGATTGCCGGGCAGGCTACCTTGACTATGATGTGAAAGAGTATCTCAACCCCGGGAAAAACGTGCTGATTGTCCAACTGGGAAACGGGTTTTATAATGCGTACAACAATTGGATGTATACTGCCAATTTTGTTTCTTGGCGCGGAGCTCCGCGTATGATCTGCGATGTGGAAATAGATGGAAAAATCATAGAATCTTCCGGCGTTCATTGGCGAGTACATTCCAGTCCCATCACCTATGATTGCCATCATGAAGGTGAAGACTATGATGCGCGACTGGAATTGCCGGAGTGTTTTGAGCCGGATTATGATGACAGCAACTGGCAGCAGCCGGTGCGTACAGTTCCGCCAGGTGGAATTATTGAGTTGGAAAATGTGGAACCTCGCCGGGTTATCCGGAGGATCCAGCCTGTCAAGGTTACGCAGACTGCCGCAAATCGTCAGGTCTTTGACTTTGGTATTAATTGTTCCGGTGTTGTGGAAATATCTGTCAAAGGTGAGGCGGGTACTGTGCTGACAATACGTTATGGAGAGATGCTGGATGGCTCAGGGAATGTGGACACACGCAATGTGGATTACTGTCAGCGGGGCGCGCGTTTTGAGACAGACCGTTACACGCTGAAAGGTGGCGATGAAGTGGAAACCTGGCATCCGCAATTTGTTTGGCACGGTTTCCGGTATGTGGAAATTACTTCATCCAAATTGCCGGTGACAATCTGCAGTGCGGTTTCCCTGTTCATCAGCACGGATTTTCCGGTTACCGGCCATTTTCATTCATCCTGTGCAGTATTGAACCGTATCCAGGAAATTACCCTTACAAGCTACCGCTCAAATTTCATGGGAATACCGACGGATTGTCCTACCCGTGAAAAATTCGGATGGACCGGCGACGCTGAAACAGCCATAGAAACCGGCTGGTGGAATTTTAATCCACGAAAAGGACTTGAGCAACTGCAAAAGATCATCATGGATTTACAGCGTGCAGACGGAACCATCAGCACTCACGGACCGACTACATTATATGGTTTTGAAGAATGTTCGCCTTCCTACTCAGCATTTCTTTATGATTTCTGCCATCTGACACGCTTATTTACCGGCGATGCCGCACCAATCAAAACTTACTATCCCAAATTGAAGAAGACGGTTCTTCTTCTTGAAAGCATGTCCCGGGATGACTGCCTGTTCCATATGGGCTACGGTGACTGGTGTCATCCACTTGCTCCACAGGGAGGAGACGGATACAATAACGAATTAGATCCGACCTTGGTGGAGAGCGCGCTGTTCGTATATATTCTGAAACTGATGTCAGACTTTGCCGATGATCTTAAGCAGGAAGATGACAAACAATATTTTGTTACCTTGCGGCAGCGCATAATTACAAAAATCAATGAATACTTCTATGACAGAAAAGAAGCTTTGTATGACAATAAATCCAGATCAGGAACAGCCATGGCACTCTATCTGGACATTGCCCCTGTAGAAGAGCGTGAACGCATAGCCAAGGCATTGGTACAATTGATCAGGAACGAAAACCATCGTGTGCTGGATGGCATTCAAGGCGCAAAGTTCATTCCCCGTGCCTTGGCGGAATATGGTTATGCGGGAGATGCCCTGCAGATGATCATACAACCTGAATACCCGGGGTGGGGCAACCTTGTCAAACAAGGCGCAAGTTCTCTATGGGAAAACTGGAAAGGAAACAGTTCTCTCAATCATATTATGTTCGGTGATGTGTCAGCGTGGATGTACCGCTATCTGGCAGGAATGAACCCCGTTGCGCCCGGATTTAAAAAAGTTAGTATAAAACCATGTTTTGTGGCACAATTGTCAGAGGTTTCCGCAACATATCAAACTCCCTACGGTACCATTGAAGTGGCTTGGACGCGGGAAGGAAACACAATCAGCCTTCAGGTGAATATCCCGCAAGGGATCACGGCAGATATATTTTTGCCACAGCAAGAATATTGTGATGTGACAGGGAAAAAACAATATCAAATTGTTGTCTCATGATCAAAAGTGCTTTGCGCCTGTAAATCTGAAAAAAGCAGTCAAAGCTGAGGTTTAGTTCTAATGACTTTATTCTCAGATAGTTGCGAGATCTACGCTGTTCGTCCTGATGAAGTGGCGCCTTCCAGGCGCTGATTTTAGGGGGGATCCTGCCTCGGGTTCCCTCGCCCTCCGGGCTCGGTCACCCGAGGTTACGCATGGTGCAGCCCTTGTCAGGGCCAGTCGCCTTTTGGGCTCTGTCCGTATTTGGCCTGATGAGCGTTACGGGATTGG
>JAAZKR010000273.1 GCA_012799725.1 Oligosphaeraceae bacterium
CTGGCAGGAGCTCGCTTGTATCGCCACCCGGGCGCTGGTTTCGGGGTGCCGCCCACCCCCGGTTCCCTCGCCTTTCGGGCTAAAAGGTGCCACTGTATTTTCACAAGTCAAATTTCAACAATGCAATTTTTTGCCATACTTAAATTATTGGTCAATAATCAGATAAAGAAAAAATAATGCTCGCTTTCTTGAACCCGAGGTTCAGTTGTCTGAAGTTTTATCCGGCTAATCAGCTAAATAAAGGCTGGAAGCTCGGCTTACAGTTGCGCGCCGCTTTGCACGTCTATAAGTTTTCCGCCGACGTTTATGCTATCCATCACGGAAATTCCCAACAGCACTGCCTGTATTCCCTCTTCCAGCGCCGCTCTCTGTCCCAACGGATCACCTTCAGGCATACCGCAGAATATGGCTTCACGCATGGTCGGGTCAGCGCCGTCGTGCCCGCCTTCCACCTTGATTTCAGGCACGTACTCCACCTTATTGCCATTATCGGTATAGACCTGCATGCTGCGTGAGTAGTCTTCACCCTCAGCAGCGTTGACCGCACCACCTTTCATCTGCGCCTTTTTGTGTTCCACCGCCTTGCTCGTGCCGTAGTACTTGTCATATTCCAGCCTGCCCTTACTACCCTCAATGGCAATGCACATGCTCTCATATTGTGCGTAGGCGACCAGTGAATAATTTGCGACGATCTTATTTTGGTAGTTGATGCTCGCTGCATAAGTATCCGGTATATCAATAGCTTGGTCGAAGACGCACCCGTCCCGGAAATATCCATCAAAACTCTCAGCTTCCTTGTAAAGCAGGCGGCTAAATTCGCTGGCAAAGACATCTTTATAGAACTCACATTGCTTGGCGTGCCGGCATTCCGAGCAGCGTTTGCCTCGGAATGCCCCGTTTTTGCCATAGAAAGCCAATCTTCCTTGCCCTGCAACGCTTTGCGGGCGCGCGCCGGCAAACCAGTTTAACAGGTCAAAGTGATGCGAGGACTTGTGAATAAGCAGGCTGCCGGTATTTTCAAAGAAACGATGCCAGCGCCTGAAGTAGTCCGCACCATGAACGCGGTCCAGGGTTTCAGTAAACTGCATGTGCAGCACTTCTCCTATGACGCCATCAAGCAGCAGGCGTTTGATCTGCGCCATGTCCGTCCCAAATCTCATATTGTGTGTCACATAGCCCTCGGCTTTGCTTTGTACAGCAGTCTCTCTGATGGCCAAACAATCGCGACGTGTGGTACACAGCGGTTTTTCCGAGTACACGTCAATATTGCGTTCCAGGCAGGCCAGCACATATTTAGCATGCGTGTCATCACGGCTGGCGACTACAACCGCGTCAGGGCGCTGACGCTCAAGCATTGCAAAGAAATCGTCAAAGACAGGAATGTCATCCCTGCCCAGTATCTTCAGGCAAGCCTGGCAGCGCAAAGGATTGGTATCAAACAGGCCGACCAGCTCCAGCCGTCCGGCAAAATCCTGTAAAATCGGCTCTGCAAAGCTGGCAGTCCCTCTATTACCAGTACCTACAATACAAACACGCCTCATTGCCGCTCCTTTATTGCCATCTGCTGCCCATCCCCATGCCTTGATAAAAAGAAAGCCGACTTTTCGGTGATCGACGCGAAAAATCGGCCTTGCAAAACAAAGCAGCTCACTCAGGCTTCTACTGCCGCCGGAATGATGTTTATCTTACGGCTTTTTTTGACGAACTCCACCGTGCCGTCACAAAGCGCAAAAATGGTGAAATCCCGGCCTAAACCGGCGTTTTTACCCGGATGGTACTTAGTGCCGCACTGACGTATGATGATGCTGCCGGCAGTAACCTTTTCACCACCGTAGGCCTTGACGCCGCGGTACTTCGGATTGCTGTCACGACCGTTACGACTGGAGGACTGACCCTTTTTATGTGCCATGATTCAACTCCTTGAAATTTATATATAAATTGAGACTCAGTATTACAGACGAACCCATAATATAGTCGCTTTAGACTCTTTTGCAATTCAAGATAAAACTGGCCAGCAATGCGGAAGCAAAGATTCAATGTTTTTCCACAGATCGCTTAGCATAGGCTAGCGCTCACAACCCATGTTTTCCCACAGGAAACGCGGAAAACATGAATTGTAGGTGTTGTCTTATCCCAAGTTTTCCGTGCCCCTGTCCATTTACTTCACCCACCAAACTTTATATCACAACATTTCGCACATTAACAAAAAATGACTATGCGCATTTGCTTCACAGAGTTAGAAAGAAGTCAAAGTATATCTTGATTTTATGCAAAACCATTTGGCATATCTGGATTTACTTGAAAAACAGCTGCTGACAGCATGCAGAGAACTCACTGAAAAACCACAACAAGTGGAATGCAACACCTATTTTTATTCTACCCAAGTCAATGTAAACAAAAATCGCCGTGTGTGCACGGCAGATAATTATGCCGCTTTTTTGCCGCATCGGGCAGAACTCCGACGCATCGCAGACGGATATGTCGATCAAGAATTAGGTTGCGTCTTATTTTATCCGTCAAAGAGTCAATTCCCCGCATTTGTGATCGGCAATTACACGGCGCATCCGCTGGCGGCGCACTCACCGGGCAACGGTGGGCGGCGTATATCGGCAGATTATCCGGGCGTTTTTTGCGATTACGTGAGCTCGGAGACTGGCGCTGCGTGTATGTTCGTCAACGGCGCCTGCGGAAATATCTTCCCGCAGAAAGATGAACTCGGCACCGAGGGGGCAAGGCAGATGGGAATCGAGCTGGGTGAAGGAATCTTCCGGGGAATGCTGGACGTAAGTCGCAGCCAGACACGCTTCCAGATGAAAGAACCAAAGGTCGGAGCACTTTGCCGGACTTTGCGCGTTCCGCTTCGTCCCAGCTTTCGTGACAATAAAAGCCTATTGTCTGATCGGGACCTAGGAAAGCAAGAGATTGACTTGGAAATCCAGTGCCTTGTGATCGGCGATGTTTGTTTTGTCGGAGTTCCCGGTGAATGGTGCGCAGAACTGGGAGCTGAAGTAAAATGGCATAGCGCCTTCCGCAAAGCCTTTATCGCCTTCGCCGCCACCTCCTATCAAGAATATATGTGCCCGGGCAACTTTCTGCTGCAAGGCGGCTACGAGGCCCAGCGGCACCACTTCCCCGCACGGTATTCAATCGCGATGGTCAAGACTGCCGTAGATGCAACCTATGAACTACGCGATCAGCTCTACCCACTTCCAGAAGGTGCGGAAGAGGACAGCAATACGCTAGTCAATCAGTTTGCGATTCTGCCGGAAGCAATGCCGCCCCATGAATCATTTCCGTTTCAAAGTAAAAACAGGCAACCATAAAATCTAAAAAAACACTTGATTTTTCCTCATGCCCGGCACTCAGAACCTTCTTCTATTTTCGTGGCGCGCCGGAAGGCGTCCAAATCCGATCAGTCCAATACTCGTTACTTGAGATGACTGAACCTCTGTGAAGTTGTGCTGGCACTGTTTTGGTTTTCGGGATGATTCATTCAAGTCTTGCCAGCACTTCTTCGAGCGGTTTCCCCGGGAGCGGACGTCTAGTAACAAAGGAAAAAAACGGCAAGTCGGGCGGCGTGGCGGTCGACCTCCTCGCGGAGCAGCCGTGGATCCGAGCAGTTGCTCAATTGCGCAATCAGGCCGGCCAGCACGTGGTTCACGGAGGACTCCGGCGGGGGCGGCGCGGAAACCGCCTCGCCGGCTTGCTTTCTGCGGGCGCGAATCAGGGCCATGGCCTCTCTGCAGCGCTCCCGCTCGTTTTCGCAAAAGGCGGGATTCCCCCGGCGGTGCCCCGAGTGCCACTTGCACTTGCGCTCCTTTACGCGCTCCCACACGCATTTGGGGTGGGTGCAATACTTCTGGTAATGCTTGTTGTACCGGTCGGCAATGAAGGAACGACTGCATTTAAGGCATTTGCTCCGCACGATGGCAACTCCCTGCAAAGTTTTTCCTGCCGCGTCGCGAATGCTGCGAAAAAAACGGGCTGAAAACGGGGGAAGAAAACGGGAACCAAAGGAAGAAACGGATTCTTTTCCCTGGAAATCCGCGGAGAAGGCTGAAGAAGGCCAAAAACATAGAATATTGCCATCACTGCCATCGGGCATGGCGAATTAAACGCACGGCGTGGCTTTTGTCAGATTAAATGCGCATGCCGACTTTTGACAGATTAAAACGGCGGAGGTGATATCCTGCTGCTCAATGACATCTTTGTCGGCGGAAGGGAAGACACTCTCGGGCATGCTGCAGGTTGTATTGACGGCGCCAACTCGATCTTGACCGGTATTGCCGCCAACGAATCAATCAAAACCGGGATGCCAGTCAAAGTCAGGGATCTGGTCGCCCTCTGAAAAACCTTTTCATAAGTCATTGCTGGCGCATTGCCGCAAAGATGCCTTTTGTCTGCGCCTTGGACAGTGGTGGAAAGAAAAAGTTCTCCCTGGTGCTAAATTAATCTTCAACGATTTCACACAGATCTACGGCAGCGTTTTGCTGTCTCTGTAGCTGGCTGGCCTCTCTCTGACAGCAGCACAGGTTGACAAATTATGCCGCAGTTAAAAAAACTGCCAATCTCCAGGCACTGTCAAAAAAAACATGAAAGCTGATGGGAGTCTAAGCAAGGAGTAAAAGATGAGCGATTTTAATGGTTATCAACGTGCCAAGTCACATACTCTTTTTTTTGCTGAAAGTCCGAGCTTCTGGCAGAATGGGTTGGCGGTTGGCAATGGACAGTACGGTGGTTTGTTTTACCAACCTGAAGAGAGTATCTTCGAATATGCGGTGACACGTTTAAACTTGTGGAAGCGCAACCTGGTCGGTCCGGGGAGATTGTCACACGCCGAGGTTTTGGAAAAACTTCAGCAAAGCCCAAAAAGTCTTTTGGATGCCTTGCGCTTTGAGACTGGTGACACAGAACGTCCTGGTTTCAAACCGGGAGGGAGGATTTGTCTTGAAATGGACAGGTGGCATTCTGCTGACCTTAATCATAACATGACCTTGTTCGATCGGCGAATGCGCCTGGATTTGGCGAATGGTGAAGTTGTTGGCAACTATGAAATCTCAGCTAAAGCGTCAGAATGGACAGCGTTTGCGCTTTTCAACAGTGATATCACAGTCATCAGGGTCCGGGACACCTATTGTCATAACTTGTGCCGTTTTGACTATCGCCAGAAACTTTCCCTGTATCGCCTGCCAGACCCAGATGCGGAAATCCTGTCTGCTGGAGTCACAGAGGACAACATCCTCTATCTGGAGTTTGGTTTTAAGGAAAACCTGCGTGCTCTGATGGCGGTCAAGGTCGCCGGTGTTCCTGTCGTGGCCCCCTCCGTTGGGGTAGATAAAAAAGTGTCAATCGAAATAGCGCTTAATTATTGCGATGCGGGCGCACCGATGGGGTACTATGAATTGCATACTCCGGATGAGGAACCTTATCAACCCCAGCGAATGCCAGTAGTTCCACGCGAATATGTCATTTACCATGCTTTACTGGTCGATGAAGAAGGAACGCGCAAAAATCTTTTGGCAGAAGCGCGGACAACTCTGCTTGCTGCAGAAACGCAGGGATTTGCTGTTTTGCAGAAGCAAAACCGCGCCTGGTGGCGGAAGTTCTGGCGCCGCAGCGGCATAGCCATTGAGTCACCTGCATTGGAGGGGCTTTGGTATAGCAATCTTTACACCCTGGCCACCACCAGTCGTGGCCCTGTTGCACCCGGCTTGTTCGGCTTATGGAATGGCGCATCTGTTGCTCCATGGCACGGAGATTACCATGGTGACATCAATTTTTCCATGTATACCTGGCCGTTGTTCGCGTTGAATCACCCGGAGCTTTTGGAAGGTGTTTTCAAAACCCTCGAGGGCTGGTTTCCCGAGATGCGCAAAGAGGCCAAAGAACGTTTTGGGGTTGCCGATGGATTGCGTTTCCCGCAGGCGACCGGTCCATTGGGACAGGAAATGAGCCGCAATTATTATCGTATGATGCGTTGCAGCACTGGATTCTATGCTGAAAATTACTGGAAATGGTATTGCTATGATCCGGATCCGCAACGCCTGCGCGCAACGATACTGCCTGTTTTGGAAGCGGCGGCCAGATATTATTTCATTTATTGCTATGATGACGAGTCTCATCCCGGCAAAGTCAAGATAGGTCCATCCTGGGCACCGGAGCAAGGCGTCTTTCCAGCCTGGAATGTCAGCAATGATTTAGCGGTTTTCAAGCAGCTTTTCGCAGCGGTGGTAAAGTTCAACCGGGTGTTGCAGCAATGGAGTCCAACCGCCGAAAAGGCAGCTCAACTGCTTGAAAAATTCCCAGATTATCCACAACTGGAAGGAGAATTTCTCTCGTCTGCCAGTGAAAAACGCCATGATTTGCTATGCCACCCAAGTTTTCTTGCGGCGATTGTCCCCTGTGATGACATCGACGGGGACTCTCCTTTGGCCGAAATTGCCATTTACAGCATGCGGAATTATTTGAACCGTACTTGCCGCAAGGGTTTGGTTGGCAAGATCGGTTCTGCCTGTGATTTGACTTGGGGTTGGCTGTTTGCGTCTGCAATCCGTTTGCGCGACCGGGAGTATGCAAACTTGGTGCTGCACAAACTTGCCCTTGCGGATTTTGTGAAAAGCAATGGTATGTTTGCGTATATAGGCGGTCGTGTCTGCCATTCGGTTGCCGAGAAACGTCGCGCCTTCGATACTGGTGAGGGACAGAAGCATGCCATACTTGGGCAGTCATCGAGTGTCTATGGCCGTGCCAAAACAATGTGCATGGTCCAGTCCGGCTGCGGTTTTCTTTTCGGGGTCATGGAAAGTATGTTGCAAAGCCATGGCGGTGATGAAATCAAATTGTTTCCGGTGCCACTTGAGGATGTCGGTAAAAAACAATCCTTTCACAATCTTGCTGCCCAAGGTGGATTAACCGTTTCTGCTGCCCACAGCGGGAAGAGCGTTTTGTGGTGTGAATTGACTGCCGGCAAGTATGAGTGGCATGGCGTTCTGCGTTTTTTCGACGGCCGGGATGATGCCCATATCGTGATGGTGAACCCTCAAGGTACAAAGCAAATTTGCCGTCGATGTGGCCAAGGACGCTATCTTGTAAGTATCAAACCAAGGGAAACCTGGCTTTGGAAAAAATCCTCCTCTGTGACCGTCAAGGTGGCCTTGCCTCCGCACAAACCAGGTGTGCGCCGATATGGAAACGATTGTCCTATTGGATACGGTGAAGCACAAAATTTTGTCTGCGGAAGCAAAAGTGTGAAAGTAGTACTATAATTTAGAGGGCGTCTAAAAAGGGTTCCGAGTGCTTTTCATCCGCAGGTTACGGTAGAGTAGCTCCGGGGGTTACCTGGAGCCCTCGTCGAACCGTGCGTACAGATTTGCTCCACGGGAGCTGCCCCGCTTCATCGCCACTATGAGCCTGTCCGACTGCCGCCGCCGCAGTATGCGCAGGTTATGACTTCCCCGCGCCCCTTGTACCATTCCAACCGCTGGAACGGCGCTACGGAGCGGCTCTCCCGGATTCCTTGCGTGTTCTGTCGTCGCGCGCTCTCCCCAGCCGCCCCGGGCGTCTCGCCGGATGCTTGCGTTCGTTGCTTCTCCGACAATGGCAGGCTTCACCAGATCTGGCAGGATAGCCGACGCCAATAGCGTAACGAGGCCGAAACCGGTTCACTCGCGTTAGGTCTCGCGACTTCGTTGTCAGGCGGGCACCATCCCACCCTCGTCCGCCACAGGGGCAGGGCGCCTCGTTTCGCGTGCCTTCTCACCGCCACACGCCGGGGCGCAACTACATGTTGAACGAACAATCAGCATGTGCAGTACCTCTCAACTGCCTAGAACACGCCGGCATAGCCGGCTTAACCAGGGGGTCCGGAAAAAAGAAAAATCTTACAGAGGCATGGAGGAAAAGGTGTTGCTGGTTGGAAGCATATAGCATCGAGTAATGCTGCTGCTTGCGTCTGCGGCGAATCAATTGACGGCCTTGTGACCGGTTGGAGATGCCGGGGCGCCGAGCAGTTGCGTTATCGACAAGCCCGGCTCGAAATGCTTTTCTATCCGCCAGCCTATACTTTTTTGGATGCACCCTAGATAGGCAGGTGGACGCAGCAGCAGCAGATGAGATACGGCGTGTTTTAACGTCCTGCGCTGGCAGCATGCTTGTACAATATCTCGCACACTAAGTACCCTGCCCGCCCCTTTTTTGGATACTTTATACTTGCGGAAAAGAGGATTTGCCCAATATGCGTAAAGCACTGCCAATTAACAGCCGAGACGTAGCACGTTTGGCTGGAGTTTCTCAATCAACTGTTTCCAAAGTAGCTAATAACAATATGTGCATAACGGTGGAGACCCGAGCTAGGGTCATTCGTGCGGCACGTGAATTGGGGTACGTGCTCAATCCGCGTAAAAGCAGCTACAGGAGGATTGCGGTCATCATTCCGGGGCAACAGTATGTGGGATATATTGCCTCCATGCTCTCTGGAGTCTCACAGGAACTATTGAGACGAGGGATGGAGATGGAGATTGTGCCTGACACCCGGTTGTCTATACTCAATGAGCGTTGTGTCGGAGGGGCGATCGCGTTAAGCTGGGAAAATAAATTCTATAACGAATGGAAAAAGACGATTACGCTGCCGCTTGTGCGAATTAACGGCGCTTCGGATCATCTGAACAATTGTTATTCGGTATGCCCGAACGGAATCTACTCCCTGCAAAAACTGATCAATCAGCTATGGGAACTCAAGCATCGGAAGATAGCCTTTTTCTTCTTCAATGACTATGAACACGAAATCCATAATGTGGCAAGGCGTCTGGAAGGTTTTTTGGCGGCAATGCAGTCACATGGAATGGGAGACCCGGAACAATACTGCTTTTTTGACTGCTTACAGAAAACGAGCGAGGAGTTAGTGCAGCAGCTCGTGACATGGCACCGCGAGGGGATGACAGCACTTATCTTTGCCGGTGCGATAGGAACCGGCAAAATGATGCAGTGCATCCAACTGGCCGGACTTCGGGTGCCGCAGGATCTTTCTGTTATCGGGTGGGAACAGCACGATTTATCCTGCTATACGATCCCGCCCCTTCATACGCTTTCACCAGATCCGGAGGAGATATCCAGGGCGGCAGTAACCTTGTTGATCCAGATGATTAAGCGTTGTCCTGACGTACATGACATCCTTTTGCCATATCGCTGGATTGAACGCGAAAGCATCGGCATTGCATCGATTCCGTCAGGGAACTCTGTCGCCCGATAATTTTTACAGAATTGAGAATACAAGGCAAGTAGAATATTGTTTGTTCCGGGTCAATTTTCGATATGCAATGGTTTTACCTAAAAAAAGCAGTTAAAGCCGGGGCTTAGTTCTAATGACTTTACTCTCAAGCAATTGTAAAATTTATGCTGTTCTCCTTGTTGGTAAACATGGCGCTTTCCGTGCTGCTATTGCTCGATTTCTTCTTGTTTATGAAAGATTTTGCCGGCAACTTTTCCTTAATCGTTGTCATGCAAGCTCTTTCAAGGTGGCTTCATTCGGCTTCCTCTCTGGCCGATCCGGCAAATTCATCATGAAGTGGTGCCTTCCGGACGCTGATTTTAGGGGGTGATCCTGCCTTGGGTTCGGCCACCCGGGTTATGCATGGTGTAGCCCCAGGAGCTTAGGCCTCGACTGATCGGGCTGATCGAACCAATACTCTTAACTTGACGCTTTGTAACCACACAGACGGCTCAACTGCGTAAAGCCGACCTTGGCGCCAAAGGGCTGCCTCAAGTATGGCAAAAAAGGTCGTCAATCGGGCTAAAAACCGGAAGCATAGTCAAGGCCTTGCATCTCTCAAGTAGAGCCGCCGCTCGACTCCTTGTCCTGAAATTCCGCGTGCATCTATGTAATCTGCGGATAAAATGCGCCTGACCCCCTTTTTGGACGCGGTCTAAATAGCTGTGATATAGGACCGCTTACCAGACTCTTGTTGCAGCTCGACTTTTCAGCTGATGCTGTATTTCGGACGATAATCGTGGGAAGAAGCGCAAGCCGGTTTTTTCTTCTATTTCGTCAATAGAACAGAGCTTGCGCCTTAGTTTTCCGCGTCTGTCGGCGTCCTGGTGCATTATAAAGGCAAGGCAGCGTATCCTGCCATCAAACTCATCAAGAAAAATTTTGAAAAATGCATCGGGCAATGCCACGCCTGACGGTATGGTGCGTGCCATTTGCTTTTTGTAAATCGGTCCAGTGATGACCCAAAGCTCTCTATAACGCGGCACATAATTATGGATGGCGCGCATTTCCAAGTTTTTCCACAAGCCGGCGTTAAGCTCATGTCTTTGCGGACTGATATTGGACATCAGGAAGGTTTCCTTTTGTGCTTCCGCACCATAGCATTTTGCAATACCATAGTTTGGCGCCATATGCCCACGGTCAAAGCCGCTGCCGGTATAGTCCTGGCTTTGCACCGGGTTACTTAGGCGCAAATCGGGTTCGAAAGATGCAGGTCGGGTCGGCGTTTCTTTATCTGGCCCTGTATAATGCAAGCGGTAAGCCACCCAGGCAGGATTGCGACGCTGCTGGTCATATCCGAGCAAATAAGCACGATTGCGCAATATAATCAGATCCCGCTTTGACTCGGGCAAACCGGCATAAAGGCTGCTTTCAGCTTCAGGTACATGCCCGGACTCTATATAATCATCTGAAACAAGCAGGTCTAAGAAGTCAAGACCATGCTCAAATATGCTGACCGACCCGACCTGCATCTTTCGAACCCGATTTGCGCCTAAGTAACCCGGTGCAAAGCCAGGACTATACCGGC
>JAAZKR010000038.1 GCA_012799725.1 Oligosphaeraceae bacterium
GATGCTGCTACTGCTTACGGTAGGTGCTAATGCGGCAACTACGCCGAGCTGGAAAATAATGGCTACAGCGCGGATTTTATCGAGATCGGTTTCACCCACTTGATTGGCGATAAGCACCAACATGGCTATGCTTACGCAGATGCAAATGGTTAGGGCGCGTATGATAAACTTGGGATTGCCGAAGATTTTGCTGCGGATTTCCGCCACAAAAACCGGGTTGCGTAGCCTGCCTATGGGTTTTTTGCGGCGCAACGGGTCGATCAAGTAAAAAGGCCAGCCCAGCTTACGTTTGACCATGGTCTTGGTATCTACATATGTGCTTATTGTGGCACTACGCCGGAGATTGGGCGGCGCAAAAATGTATTTAGCGAAGACTGCAAAAAAGATGACAGCCATTACTATCATGCTTACGATGAAGAAGCTGAATATATTATCGGCAGATGCACCAATAACGCCGGTCTCGTAACTTTCAGCAAATTGCAGGGCGAAGAGTGCTTCATATGGGCTTAATGCGCGCAGCTTCAGGAAAAAAACATGCAAGGCCGGAATCCTGACCAAGACCGATGGCAGCCAAGTGGCTCCGGCCAAGATAACGATACCGAGGTAAGTGCCCAGTAATGCAGTATAACTACGTCGGCAAAGCGAGCTGACCGCCAGGCCAAAAATCCCATAAACGATGGTGGAAAGAGCAACTACAGTCAGGGCCTTGCTTAGAGTTAAGAGACTAATGCCGCCACTAAGTGCGCAAATGGCTGTGATTGGAATGGTGACACAAAACAGCACCAGCGAGATACCCAGCGTACCAATAAGTTTACCTGCTAATATTTCACCGGGGCCAAGCAGACAGGTTTGCAGCATAACAAAGGTACCACGTTCACGTTCCGATGTAATGGCGCTGGCAGTGAAACCGGCGGTTAACAATATCATGAAGGTAAGCTTGGTGCCGAGGAAAATGGTAAAAAGCTCGTTACTGTTGGCGTCGGAGAAGATGCCACTGCGTGGCCAGAGGAAAAACAGTATTAGTCCCAGGCAGAGAGCAGTGAAGGCGGCGGCGAAAATCACTTTGTTGTTACGAGCTGCGGTATTGAATTCGCGGCGCATAACGGGATTGTTAATCAACTTATCGAGAAAAGTATTTTTGTGTGATTCAGTTTGCATGCTATGAGCCCAGCGGTTTATTTGACTTCGTTAGGGCGGTCGGCGCAGTGTATTTAGGCGCTTTGATGAGTGACCGAGAGGAAGACTTGCTCCAAGTCGGCTTGTTCTTCCTTGATTTCGATGATGCGTACTTCTGCGGCGCAGAGCTTATGTACCAGATCAGGTATTTTGTTGCGCAGTCCATTAAAACGAAAATGCAGTTCATTGCCAGTGCCATGCAGCTCTTGTACCTCAGAAAAGCTTTCACAAACTGCTTTGGCTGTCTCTGGGTCTGAGTCAAAAACAAGCGTGATTTTAAGGTTTTCTTTGACCGTTCCGCTAACCTCTTCAACAGTCCCAAAAGCCAGCATCCTGCCTTTTTCCAGGATGCCAATCAGGTCGCAGACACCGGCTAGTTCCGGCAGTATATGTGAGGAGAGCATGATGGTCTTGCCCAAGTCTCTGAGGCGCAAAATGGTTTTGCGCATCTCGATACGGGCATAGGGGTCCAATCCGGATGCTGGTTCATCAAGAATAAGCACCTCGGGGTCGTGTAATAGGGTTTTAGCCATGCCGATACGCTGGGTCATGCCCTTGGATAGCGAGGCCACCTGGTAGTCAATCATCTGCTGTGAACGGGTAAGTTCGAGCACGGAGCGTATGCGACTCTCTCGCTGACGCCTCGGTATATGATAGGCAGCGCAAAAAAAGTCGAGATATTCCCAGACGCTCATTTGCTCATAGACACCGAAGTTGTCCGGCATATAGCCAACGATCTTCTTGATTCGGTTGGAGTTCTCAGGACAGACCTCGATGCCATTGATGAAAGCGCGTCCAGCACTGGGCTTATAGAGGCTGCAGAGCAGTTTGATCGTGGTGGTTTTACCGGCACCGTTAGGGCCTATATAACCGAAAATCCTGCCCTTTGGGATATGCATGGTTAGGCCGTGCAGACCGCGCCCGGCACCAAAATCTCGGCTCAAGTTCTCAGTCCTAATCATATATGCCTCGCGAGTAATCAGTTTTTATGTTTTAATTTGTGGACATTGTGGATACGGCAGGCACAGCAGTGTGCAATCCGACTGACTTGTCAGAAGTGTGGCTTGTCAGCCTGCATCTGCATCTTGCAGGATATGATCCGCCAATTGTTTATCCTTTGCGAAGTGGATACTTCATCATTTCCTCGGTAGTTCAAGTAAATTTGTGTTCTGATTCTATTTTCCCTGGAATCCAAAACTTGGCTTTTTGGCTTGAAATAGAAGCTCAGGCCTTCTCTTCGGTCGGCTTCCAGGCGTTTTCCCTGTACATCGATAAGCCATATATCAAGACTTGCCCTGCCACTGGGATCGCTAATATCGAGTTCGATTTTGACTTCTTGCACTATACTGCCTGCAAATTGTGGGGGCAGTACAAAGTCCAAACCGTATGGCAAACTGGTGCCGGGTTGCAGAGAGATTTCCTGAAATTCTCCATGTCTATAATATTGCCTCAATAAAGATTTGGGCGGAATGCTCAGCTTGAACAGTTCAGGAGTCAGCATATAGCTTGTTTCAACGGGCTGTATTTGCAGCGGTATAAATTCCAAATGATAGTCATATTCGGAAAAATCGTGCGTA
>JAAZKR010000274.1 GCA_012799725.1 Oligosphaeraceae bacterium
AACTCGACCGCTCTTGATTATCTGCAGAAAAAGTCGTCAATCGGTCTTGAAAACCGGGATTATGCATAGTCAAGGCCTTGCAGAACAACCTCTTAAATAGAGCCGCCACTCGAAGCCTTGTCCTGAAAATCTGCGTGCATCTGTGTAATCTGCGGATAAGATGCTGCCTGAATACTTTGGGACGGGGTTAGCTAATTTTGGGAACCGTACTCTGTAGTCTATGGGACGGCTGCGATATTTCTACTGTTTTTTCTGAATTTGTGCTGAATTTTAGACAAAAAGCAATACATTAACTTGTTGTCTTTTACCAAGCAACTTGAGGTAAGCCGGCGCCCACATGTCCACAATTCATGTTTATTCATCGAAAATGTAGAAAATTTATAGGGGCTTACGGATCAGTGCATCACTCAGAGAAAAGAGACTGAGATTGATGCCACCTTAAAAGACTTGTATGACAACGATTTAAAGAAAAGTTACCAGCAAAATCTTTCTGGAAAAAACTAGAAATTGGGAAATAGCAGTACGATATACCACCATGAACAAGAATTTTTTTTACATAGCAGTTTTTTTGTTGTTTTCCGGCTTGCTTTTTGCAGTGCCGCTGACGGATGCCGACTTACTTCAAGCAGCGCAAAACTGGATGGCAAGCAGCCCGGTTTTTACGCGGCAGTATGAAGCAAAGGAGCTGGAAAGCGTTTCGGAATATGCACCTTTGCGTCTTTTGACTTTATCTCCTAAGGGCTACTTGGTCATGAGCAGCGATGATGGGCTGCCACCAGTATTGGCTTTTTCGGAACAATATGACTTGCCGCCATTGAATCAGCGTGGTCGTGGACCTTTTTGGGCTTTGTTGAGACAACAAGCCGCACGTTATATAGATATTTTGGCACAACCGGCTACGCGAAGCAATGCTGACTATCTTGCAAAAAACCAGGCTGCCTGGACTGCCTTGCTTGAAAAAGGACAGACCCGTGCAGACCCCATTGAACAGCCTGACGGCGAGATTATACAGGAACCTCTTATCAACTGGCCCTGGCATCAGGATTGGCCTTTCAATATGTTTTATTTACGTTCAGATAAAGAGTTGCCGGCTGTTGCCGGCTGCGAGCCTTTGGCCACCGCCATGCTGATGCGCTTTCATCAATGGCCACCCAGTGGGAAGGGCAGTAAAACTTGGGAATTTAACGGTGACCCTGATTATCCTCAATACGACGTGTTGGGACACATGTATGCCGACTTTAGCCGTCCTTACAATTGGGCTGCCATGTCGGATAGTTTTGAGCATATAAGTGAAGACCCGGGTGCACCGGAATTGGCAGTGGGGCGTTTGGTTTTCGATCTGGCTGTGGCTTTGGAATCACTGTTTGCCGTTAAAGGCACCGCCACTTGGGATCTGAATGTAGTATCGGGCATGAAGGAATATTTTCATTATGCTGCTGATTTGCAAAAGCAAAGAGACTTAACTAAACTTTTTTCGCTCATCAAAGCGGATTTGGAGCGAGGCTATCCAGTGCATGTCAGCATAGAGGGGCATTCCTTTGTTGCCAGCGGGCTTGCCACACACGGCGGTGAAGACTACTATCACTTGAATTATGGCTGGGGCGGCTCGGCTTCAGGTTGGTACAAGCTGGATGATGGCGATGAGGGTTCCGTGGTAAGTGAAGCCATCACTAATTTTCTGCCGGCGCAAAAAGCGGTTTTCATGGAGCTCCCACAATTACAAAACGATAGCTTTGAGTTGTCCTGGGACTATCCACATATATTTGCTGATCCGGAACGTTTCCGTCTTACTGTTAAACGCGGCGCAAGGACAATCGAGATCGCCAACGATATCAACGGAGACTCACGTCGTTTCGAATTGACGGGGCAGCCCGAAGGCGCAGCGGAGTATTATTTGGAGGCCTGGGTTGACGGCATATGGCAGACTAAGTCCGAACCCTTACATATCACAGTGCAAGCTGCTCCAGTAGCGGCACCACCTCAATTTACCCTAAATCCTGAACTACAACATCCAGGCGTGGATGGAGCCGTCAGGATTGGACTGCAACTTGATGCAACTGACGATGTGGTAAGCTTTACAAGCAGTCGCCCGGACTTGTTTCCGACGGAGAATATACGTCTGCTTGGTAACGGTGTTGATCGCGAGATACTATTGTTGCCTGCAAGCTTGCCCGATAGCAATAGCATGCTGCATGTCAAGGTGAGCAATGCCGCCGGGCAGAGCAGCATTAAAACCGCATATATAATTCGGAATCGCTTAGTCTGGCATAGAAGTTGGGAGGACGCGACAGCCCAGGCTGAAGCGGAAGGCAAAAGGATTTTTTTGTTAGTGGGCAATGACAATTATTCCCATACTGCCGATGTGCGTTTGAATGTTTGTGCAGTCAGTGATATTGCCTACAGTCTTGAAAAAGACTTCGTGCTATGTCATTTGACTGTTGCTGAGGCATCCGATAAAGGCCTGATTTTTACTCAAGGATTTTTACCTTTTAGTACAATTCTGCAATATGCAGATGATCGTTGGCAGGATCAGGATTCGCGTTCGGGACGGCTGAGCCCAGCTGACTTACGGGTGTTTCTGGGATTGCCGCCAAGCCCAATGCTTCTAATACCGGAATTGCAGTACTGTAGTTTTCATGCTCAAAGTGTATTTCTGCGCATATTATGTCGGGGGGATTGGGAGCTTAACAGCGATGCGGACTTTGTGCAAGCGGCTCAAGGTAGCGGCAGCTGTATTCTGGAGTGTGTCCTAGATAAGAATGCAAGCAGTGATGTACGCAGTGCTGTTTTGACTCTGAATTCAGCGGGCAGAGAGGCGCAAAGCAAGATCGAGCAGAGCAACGGAGCGATAAAAGTACAGCTGCAAGCCGAAGACAAGGAATATGACGGCTCTGACGCCGCCACTATTGCTGATCTGTCTCTGGATATAGACGGTGAGACCTACTGGGTTCGCAATATCAGTGGCCATTTCCTGATTAACGAGCCTGGCGAGCAGCGAGAAATAAGGGTGGACAGTTATGAGTTTACTCATCCGGAACTAGAACCGGAATTTCTTCCCTTTTATGCTGAAATACGAGAAAATTCGTTCAATATACCCGTTGGCTGGAATAGCGTGGTGCTACAATTGACACCCAATGATGCCGGCTTACAGGATTGGACTGAAAACCTCCAAGCCTATGAGCTGCAAAACCGGGCTTGGGTAAAAGTCAACCAGCCGGAGGCAGGCAAGAGCTACTTGATCTATAATCCGGGCGAGGAGGAACTATGCTTGAAAGGCAAGGCGTTATTTGAAAACATTGAGCCTTTACCGGAGACTCCAGGCTGGAAGCTGCAAGGCATTATCGTCGAAACTGAGCTTCCCGAAAATATGAGCGCATGGTATCTGGAAAAGGGGAAATATAAGCTACAACTGCAAAATAATTTACTGCCCGGCCGTGCATACTGGCTCTACCGAAAATAACAGGGGCTACTGGCTTTATTTTTATCCGCAGATTACGCAGATGAACGCAGATTTTAGGGGGTGATCATTGAAAAATCGTAAAATAGACCTAAAAAAAGACCTGTGGAAAGTCACAAGTCTTTGATTATTAAGGTGGTACGAGAGGCGGG
>JAAZKR010000275.1 GCA_012799725.1 Oligosphaeraceae bacterium
AAAGACAGGCATGGCTGGCTGCACTCGCGCAATGCATTGCACCGAGGACGCAGGAAGAGCCGTGCACTGGAAATCTGTATGCACAGCTCGACGAGGACTCCGGGCAACCCCCGGAGCTACTCTACTGCAATCTGCGGATAAAATGCTGCCCGAATACTTTGGGACGGGGTTAGCTATTTTTGGGAACCGTGCTCTGAAATCTATGGGACGGCTGTGAAACAGAATCACAAAATAAAGACCCGTGACAGCGGGAACATTACTTCCATCCCCGTGCCGCTACCCATTTTTCCGGAATATCTTCCGGGGGAAAAAAAACAGGGTTCAGAAACATGGCAATTCTGGTAATCACGAGTGAAAAGTTCGCTGGAGCTGAATGCAAAATGTTTTTGCGAAGGAATGCGTTCCATTGGGTGGATTTGATTGGACTGGTGGCGAACTGAGTTGTATACGTCCGGCATCTTGGTGGGCCATGGCACCTTGCGCCGCGCAAAGGTATTTCCGATGGCTCTGCACAATACGGAATAATCATGATCAAAAGTTCCGAAAGCAGCCAGATGTCATAGAAATCTTTCATTCGGCTATTGATTATTCCGCGGGAAATCATTATTTCGGCTTTTTCGGCAATGGCAGCGGCCATTGGATATGCTTTCAGGCGCGGAGCAGGTCCGTCGAGCAATACAGGAAAATCCATCAGTTCCGGTGGCGGCGTAATAGCGTCTCCAACGCAAATATCGAACTGGAGCGGGATTCTTGCGGCAGTCAGAAATCCATTGAATGTGATTCTTGTTCCGCCGTATTCGGTTTCCTCCCGGATCGCATCGAGTCGAAAGGAATCCATATCAAAGCGCATGCCGTCCTTCAGGCTGACCGGATTTTTTGCTGCCTGAAGGAAGATGCTTTTCAAATGTTCCGGGTCGGTATTTCCGAGGCAAGGCAGATCGGCATCGACGGTGGGGCGGAAATTCTGTCCCTTTTGCCAAATGACAAACAGGTTGCCGCCTTTCAATACGAACTTACTGGCCGATTCGGATACACTCAAGCGATAAAGGAATCGCTCGGTTGCATAGCGAATCAGCAGACTCATGAAATTCAACTTTTGTTCCCCTGCGATATTCATCAATTTTGCATATGCGGATGCCGCATGGTTGCTGGGATTGGGATTGCTCATGGGAACAGGCTTTCCACGTATGGAGTGATGATTTTTGTGACCCGACAAATTGCAGCCGCATCCATAAGTTCAGAAACTGTAACTAGTTTCAAACGATGTCCCTCCCGGAGTGCTTCGAGTGCAACGTCCATTCCAACCTTGTTCCGGAATTTGAAGCAGTCGGCAACGGTCTTGGCAGCAGAATAAACCTTGACTTTCACTCCGTGCAAATCATGGATTTCAATTCCGTATTCATACGGTTTGCGAGTGAGCCTAATACAGGAAAGAGTAGCGAAGTCCAGTTTCGGCAATCTTGCACCATGGGGAATGGCAATCCAGAGAGAATGTGGAAGCTGGGTGGTAAAATTGTGAACCCGCAAAGCGGAAAGCAGGCATACGACAAAGTTGGATTGCTTTTTTGCCAGCAGTTCCATATCAAGGTGTGGATTGATTTCCAGACCCGGCGGTGAATACAGCCCACGGGCAAGCCGTTCGATCCTGCCTTGCCTGCAATAGAGTGAAAGCTGCTGGCGCGATACGCCCAGCTCCTCCGCATCGGAGACGGTAAAGCTTTTTTTGCGACGAAGAAGTTTAGCAAGTGAAGCATATATTTCCGACATGGTGACACCCTCTTATTACAAAACGTTAACAAATATAATTTGTTGCTGACAATTTGTCAATGACCAGGCTGTTTTTTCCCAGTTACATATGACCATATCAAAACTTTTGCTGGGTGTGTCAGATAGCAGTAAAAGCAGTATATTAGGGTTAGGAACCTTTGCATGCAAATATCGTGGGAAAAAGAAGCAAGATCAATCGTTATTATGCCAGTCGGGTATATGCCGACCGTGAGGGCTATGAGATATCGAGCTGGAGCAGCCGAGAAGCGCAGGTGCTGCGTTTCAAAGTATTGCTGGATATAATGCGCAAGCACTTTGCTCCGGATGCTGAACCACGTCTTCTGGATGTGGGCTGCGGTCTTGGTGAACTGGCGGTTTATCTGGAGAAAGTCGGATTTCCGGTTAAGTATACCGGGGTTGATATAACCGCAGAGGTGCTGCATGAGGGGCATCGTCGGCATCCCGATCTTGACCTGCGTTTGCTGGATATATTCCAGGAAGAATGCCCTCTTGCACCGCAGTCTTACGAGGTAGTCTTTGCCTCGGGCATCTTTAATATGGAGCTAGGCAATAACGAGGCTTTTGCGTTAAAGGCGCTACGGCGCTTCCAGTACTTGAGCAGCAAGCTGGTGGTGGCTAATTTCTTACATGCGCGCAGCTATTTCCAGCCGCGTATTTGCCACTATTATCTGCCGGAGCGCTTGCTGGACGCCTTGGAACAGGACAAATATGCGGTGCGAACGCACGAAGATTATTTAGATAATGATTTTACCTTGGAATTCGTGCGCCGCCAGCGTCTTGCTCAGCCTATGGGCATGGCGTAGAGGTTTTGATCGGCAGCCTGTTGCATTTGCAGAGCCACCCTTGAGGTTTTGAAAACGTATTCGCTGCGGAGCTGCTCGGGCTTGGCCTTGCCTTCTATTTCGGCAATGATCTGTGCCAGATAGCTGTCCGCGCAGTCCGGCTTCTCTATTTTCAGGTATTGCGGTGTTTCCGATTGGCTATCTGCAAACATGAGCTTGTCGTCGCCATTTTGGTATTCCAGCAGTCCTTTGTCGCCATGTACGGTGATCCGCCAGTACTGTCTGACTTTGAAGCCACATTTGTCCGGGCTCAGGTATGAGAAGTCAGCGATCATGCCGCCGCCATTATTGAGTTTCAGCATGATTTGTGCGCAGTCTTTGAACCAGGGTGTTTCGCTGGCTTTGGCATTCCAGCAACGCGCTGCGCTTACTTCGACAATTTCCAAACCGGTCAACCAGGGAACCAAATCGGCGGCATGTATGCCAATGTCGTTGATGGTGCCCCCATGCTTGCCTTCTTCAAAGTACCAGCTCGGTCGGCTGCCCAGCATCAGCGGGTGTTGGCCGCTGACGCAGAGGGTGCGCACGGCACCGATGGCACCTTGCGCGATCAGCTCCTTCATGTGTTGCAATACGGCAGAGTTGCGTAATCCGAACATGCTGCTGACAGCCAGTTTTTTCTTGCGTGCCAAAGCCGCGATCTGATCGCATTCGTCAATGCTAGTGCAAAGCGGTTTGTCGGCAACCACATGTTTTCCGGCTCGCAGAGCTTGCAATACAATGCTGCCGCGCTTGCTGTAGTAATCACCTACACCCAAGATATCAAATTGTGCTTCTTTGAGCATTTGCTCTATGCTGCTATGCGTGATTTTGATATGTTCGTTGCTTTCCAGGCTCTTGTGCGTGGCAGCGTCTTCTTCTGCCGCAGCGACAATTTCTATCCCCAAGCGTTTGGCTTCAGCAATCAGTGAGAAGATATGGCCGTGGCGCAGGCCGGCAATGGCGAGTGTGTAAGACATGTAACGTTTCCTTTTGAAGATGGTAGCTATCGCGTGGGCTTAAGAAATGCGGTTGATAAAGGCAGTTAATATAATCTAGAATGCGGTTTGGAACTGAAGCTGCCATTATGAGATAGATTCGCGCAGCAGATAATGGATAAGCACAACAGTAGAGGGTAAGCGCGAACCGAACCATATTTTTGTGGTTCAAAAACACAGCCGTCCCATAGAATATGATGTAATGTACAGATTGGCGACCTTGGCGGTGAGAGAAAAAAGATAACCGCAAA
>JAAZKR010000276.1 GCA_012799725.1 Oligosphaeraceae bacterium
AAAGGAAGCCGAGTGAAGCCACCTCAAAAGAGCTTGTATGACAACGAATTAAAGAAAAATTGTCAGCAAAATCTTTCATAAACAAGAAGAACTCTAGCAACTGCACTACAGAAGACTGACCCATTACGAAATCTATGGGAAATTTATGAAATACGTCACTTGAAAAAGTAAACGCACCTTTGCAGAATTAAATGCACAAAAAGCGTGCGTTTAACTTTTCCAGTTACAAATTTATGAAATATTTTGTTTTTTTCTTGAAAACAGTTTAGAAACAGTTATATTGATGTGGGTTCTTTGCTTTTTACTACAACAAACTCCAGAAAAGTTTCCTGAGGTTGGAAAAAACAGAGAGGTGAAAGCCATGGTTAAAATTCGTAGATCATTTACTCTCATTGAGTTGCTTGTTGTTATCGCCATTATTGCGATTTTAGCCTCCATGTTGTTGCCTGCCTTGAGCAAAGCACGTGAGAGGGCTCATACCATCCGATGTACCAACAATTTGAAGCAGTGTGGATTATCACTGAGCACGTATGCTGGGGATTATAATGATTTCATATTCCTTTTCCATGGCAGTGGTTGTTTTACCGATGATGATGCGGTTTATAACCATGACTGGTCAGGGTTATGTATGGTATATGGCTATCTGCCCAAGGGCAGCAATGTTGTTTCATGTCCATCAATTTCGCCTACGCTCGAACATTATAGCACCACTCGTTATTGTTATCGTACCTACGGATTAGTTTATGATACCAGTTGTTTTTACGATACGGGCCACAATCCGATCGTCAAGGACAGCACAGGCAAGATTCGCTATTTAAATATCAAGAATACTGTCAGGATCAAGTCTGTCACTGAATATCCGCTGTTGAGCGACACCAATGACGGAACCGGCAAGCAGTGCTCTGCTGTGGGTTTGGACGGCAAGACTACACCATACGATTTTCGTCACGGCGGCAATATTGTCACCACGTTGTTAGATGGTCATGTCGAACAAATGAAGCCGCCTCGTTTTGGCAAGTTGGCAAATAAAGCTGGGTTTCGCGTCAAGCCAGAAGTCGTCAAATATTATATTGGTGGCACAAACCAGCTGCCTTTTCTTTTCTGAATTGTTGAATAATCTGCATGCTTCTTCCTCCTTTACAACTTTTCCAAGCGGAGGTTGGGGCAGGGGAGATCTCGTCAAAAAGAGGTAGATTGCCATGTGGGATTATCTTATAGTTGGGATATATGTAATTGCCATATTTGGGGTTGGATTTTATTTTTCACGAGAAAAAAAGAATGCCGAGACATATCTTTTGGGTGGTCGCTCGATGCCGGCCTGGGCAGTTGGCATTGCCTCGATGATGACACTTTTCAGTTCGATTTCAATTGTGCAGACACCGGGCGAGATTTTTAACCATGGAATGACCTTGAATCTGATGGGGTCCTACATAGGGCCATTCCTGTCAATTCCCTGCTACATGCTTTTTGCAAGATTTTATTTTCGGCTCCAGAGTTTTACTCCATTCGAGTATCTTGAATACCGTTACGACAAATCGGTGCGCGGAATAGTTGCCTTCTCCAGCTTTTATATTCGCGTGGTCTATATCGGGATGGTACTCTATACTTCATCTAAAATCTTTTCCGGCGCCTTTGGCTGGCCGACGATCTTCTCAATTCTGCTGGTGGCATTTGTTGGAGTGTCACTTTGCTTCATCGGTGGCAGCAAGGCAATTATCTGGACCGACGTCTTTCAGGCAATCATCGTTTTCGGCGGTCTATTCGGCGTTGTTATCATGCTCTGCTGCAAGATACAGGGCGGGGCTTGGGAAGCGGTAGCGACCGCATGGGCGGATGGCCATGGCCTGCCAGAATTCTCCGAGGCCGAGTTCTATACCATTTCGCCTTATGTGCGATTGCTTTTCTGGTTGCTGCTCTGGAATATGATTGCCGGCGTGCTGCTGGATGCATGCAGCAACCAGGTTGCGGTGCAGCTATATTTGAATTGCAAGAACTGGAAGGAGGGTCTCAAGTCCCAGCTTTATTCCATCTTCTCCGGACTGGCGACGACCATTTTGCTCACATTCATCGGCCTGGCACTTTACACCTACTATAAACAGAATCCATGCGAAGAGCTGATGGGGCCCATCCGTCAGGGCGACAAGGCGCTCTTTATCTTTATCAAGAATTTTATTCCAACACCACTGCTGGGATTGCTGATGGCGGCGATGCTCTCTGCAATCATGAGCACCGTTTCCGGTGTCACTAACTCAATGTCTGGGCTATGGGTGCGTGAATTCCACCGCAAGTTCATCAATAAGAATATGTCTAGCGAACAGGAGTATCACGTGCTGCGAAAAACCACCGTTGTACTTGGAATTGTCGCAACTCTATTTGCCATAGGGCTGGATATCTCCGGCAAATGGCTCCAGCAGTCAGTCTCTGAGGTCGCTACGCTCTTCTATTTTCTGAGTGCGGCGATTCTTCCTGCTTATCTCTACGCAGTGCTTTCCAAGCGCGCCAATGCCCCGCTGATTTGGGCAGTTACTATCTTCGCCACCGGTGAAACAATCGCTTGGAATGTCTGGTATGCGCTTTCCCGCTCTTCTCTACAAGCATGGCAGGTCGATCCTTCCGTTGGCTTTGGTTGGGCGGGCAAGCTGCCCGGCATCTATGTCTGGCCTTGGTTTGTATGCGGTGCCATTCTCCTGCTGCCACTGCTGAAGAAGGCACTGCGCAAGAAAATCTGGGTGACTGTCGTAGCAGCTATCGGCATTGGCGCTATTGGTGTTGGCTGCGGCATGGCCATCTGGTATGGCTTCAGTCATCTCCTGATTAACGAGGTGCCGCGTGCCCGCAGTTTTGCATTTACGCTTCCGATTCCTCTCTTTCTCGGATTCATCATCCTGCGCTTCTGTCCGATTCAGCCCAGGGAGAAGTGGCAGGGACTGGTGGTGGGCAGTCTCCATGATGAGATTCTGGTTCAAAAGAAAGACTAGTTGTTTAGAAACAAAGCTTGAATTTGCCAAGGTATGGATGTTCTCGGAAACATGCGCTGGAGAATCGGTGCAGGCCTTAATTTTGAGGATGCGATTGATCCGGGCAATGAAAATTGGAGGAATCTACGTCAATGATGTGAGACTCAGCGAGAGACAAGGTGTATATTCTGCATAAGCTTTCAAGCCAGGATGGAGACATTTGGATACATGGCTCAAGAGTGTAGTCACTGCAGCGAAGCATTGCTCTGTTGCGGATTATGACCGCGTCAGCATCCAGTTATGGTCCGATTCCCGCAGAAGCGCTGCCCAAAAGTATCTTCTTTTCTGATATCCGTAGGAGAAATATCAGATGTCATTCGCAATCTATAGTGATTTCTGTGACCAGGGGGCGGAACCCAAACGCTGGTGCGCACTGGCTGCCCGTGCCGGTTTTGAATACCTGCATTGGGGACATGAGTTTGCATCCAGTCATATTTATACTGCCAAGGAGTTGCGTGAACTGGGTAGATTCCTCAATGCAAGTGCTCTCTCGGTAGTAGATATTCACGCCGCAGTCCAGGCAGATGGGGACTGGACCAGCTCGGATGATGTATGCCGTCGCAAAGGAGTGGATTTAGTCTGCAATGCACTTCGGATGCGTGACGCCTGGTCGGCAACAGGTGCTGTTGTGGTTCATCCCGTCTATCGCGATAGTCGGAAAGATACTCCCGGTCCAGTCGACCAAATTACAGCGATGTATCGTAGCCTGGATGAACTGCTGCCACAGTTTGAACGCGCAGGCGCACGCCTTGCCATGGAAAATCTTCCGGGTGATACTGGCGAGGTGATGGACGAGACGCTCCGGCGTTATGATACCCCAGTGCTTGGCATCTGCTTTGATTCTGGTCACGCCAATATGCTTGCCTCCATCGGCGGTTTTGCCCAAATAGAACGCCATGCCAACCGACTCTATGCCACTCATCTTCACGATAACGATGGCGTTTCTGATCTTCACTTGCCGCCATTCCATGGCATCATGGACTGGCAGCGGGTGGTGAACATTATCCGTTCTTCTTCATATCACGAACCGCTCTCTTTCGAGTTCTCGCTGCGCAACACGCCATTTCATCAAGCAGGTATCAGTGACTTCAATCTCCCGGAAGAGACCATTATGGAATTTTTGGAAGATGCCTACGAACGTTGCGCACGAGTCGAAAGGCTGTTTCTGGAGCAACAACAATGACTGACTGCATTTCATTCCCAAGCGAAGAGCTTCCTGTGTCTTTTGCAGCCGACGTGGTAGTCGTTGGCGGTGGTTCTGCTGGCTGCGCCGCCGCCATCGCGGCAGCACGCAATGGCGCAAAAACCCTGTTGCTTGAGCAATCAGGGTGCTGTGGAGGAATGATCAGCCGTGGATTGCTGCCCAGCATCATCTATATGACTGACGGCAAACGGCTGATGGCGCGCGGCATCTGCAAGGAATTGGTGGACCGTGCCGTAAAGGACATGGACTTCCCAATTAACTACGAGTGGCAGAATATCCACCCCGAGAGTGTGAAATTCACCTTGGACGAAATGCTGCGCGAAGCCGGCGTGCAAGTGCTATTTGAGACCACAGTCTCGCGTGCAGTTATGCAAGGTGACGCCATCAATGCCCTAAAATGCGTTCATGCCAGTGGAAGCTTTGCTGTGACCGGAAAGAATTTTATCGACACCACGGGCGATGGTACGCTCTCGGCATTGGCTGGAGCGCAATTTGCGCTTGGTGATGAGGAGGGAGAAGTAATGTCACCGACCTTGTGTTCAATGATTGACAATATCGCTTATCCCAATGATTCCGCGAGCGGAATCGGACGGCGTGAGTGGAGACAGGCGCTCGAGGCGAATAATGCTCCGGTGGACGAGCATCATTTTGTCGGATTTTTCAAGAATTCCGCAACTGGAGGAATAGGGAACCTTGGGCACATCTACGGCACACGGCCACTGGATCCGGAGTCCCGCAGTCAAGCACATATCCAAGGACGCGAGTTGGCGCGGCGTTATGCAAAGTTCTTCCGCGAGAGAGTGCCGGGATTTGCTCGAAGCCGCCTGGTCTATACCGCTGACCAACTTGGTATCCGCGAATCACGGCGAATCCTTGGCGAGTATGTGATGACCCAGGAGGATTATTTGGCGCGTCGGCATTTTTACGATGACATCGGCAGCTTCGCCTATCCCATCGATATCCACGCCAGCAGCGGCCAGGACACTGCGCGTCAGGCTGAAACCGAGAAAAAAATGGAGCGCACAGCCTACCCTCCCGGCGAAAATTATGGTATACCCTATCGTGCCATTTTGGTAAAAGGCATCACCAATCTATTGGTGGCGGGACGCTGCTTGTCCGCCGACCGGACGATGCAATCATCCATCCGGGTAGTGCCCGGATGCATGATTACCGGGGAGGCCGCCGGAACCGCCGCCGCGATGAGTGCTTGTAGCAATACGCTTCTGCGTGCCCTTGATATAAAATCTTTGCAACGAAAATTGGTCAGCAATCATAATTTTGTTAATGCCGAAATCAATTCACAGGAGAATTAGGCAATGGATTGCAAGACAAAAGCAATCATCGTCGAACATCTCAATTAAGTTGTATTCAAGCATGTGACTTTGATGCCGCGACATGATGACACAGTAATCAGCAAGACGGTGATGAGCGCCCCAGGGCAGGCCTACAGAGTGCTTTGGTGTCTTATATGATAGCCCTGCATTGCTGGAATACGAGAATCCTGGCGATGTGGAGGACGGGTTGCGACGCAGTCTGAATTTCTGGAATTTACTTCACAGCGGACGCAAAGATAACCGCAAAGAACGCAAAGGACGCAAAGGACGCAAAGATAACCGCAAAGGACGCAAAGGACGCAAAGAACGCAAAGATAACCGCAAAGAACTTGGCGCGGACTGATCGTCCACAACCCAGTTGAAAGGCTCAGTCCACAGATTGCACAGATTATACAGATGCTGCGCTAATCTGACTAAATCTGCGAATTTACTTTAAACTCTAAAATAAGGAGAATCTATTACAATGAAGAAATTTCTGCTTGCGACGTTGATATTTTGTACTGGGTTCTGCCTGGCAGATCAGCTTTGGTTGCATCATACCTTTGATGAGTGGAAGAATACCGAGAAAAAAGATGTGTCGCCTATTGGTGTCTGCGGCGGATTGCCTGGCGGTTTCCTAGTTGAAAAGGATACTGATGGTAATGGCTATCTCTCGGTCAATCGCGATCCAGAGGTCGGTTCACGCTCATTGCGGCTTGGACGTCGTTATAATATTATGGACTTCTTCGATTTCACCATGACTGCACGTTGCCGCATGCACAAAAGTCCTGGGGCATATATCTGGTTCACTTCGCCGGATGGCAAACCCAGAGGTGGCATCAGCTTCAACTATCGCACCCGGCATATTCTGGGATATGATGCGGATATGAACTGGCAAGATACAAAAATCGCGCTGCCTGCGGCTGAAGAATGGTTCGATTTCAAAGTCGAGTTCCATGAGGCGGAAAAGACATATAATTGCATCATCACCACCGCCGATGGCAAAGTCCAAACCAGTCAGCGGTTCCCGTATCTGCATCATAAGGGAATCCGGCATCTTGAAATCGGCAATGTTCCGCCCGCAGGCACGGGTATGGATTTTGATGATATCCGCATCGCATACGCCGACAAGATGAATCTCGAAAACCGCTTGGTGGGATGCGAAGGCGCAATCATCACCTGTAATGGTGAGGCCATCGAACACAGCGGCGGCGTCCTGGCAACTCCGCTGGAGGTCACGCTTCCTGCGACTTTCGACATCCAGTTTGCCGGCAAGAAAGCGCTGAATTCGGTATATGTCCAGATTGCCAAACATTTCCAGTTTGTCAAAATCGAGGTCATTGGCTCTGATGCTGCCGGCTCCGGAGAAAACCGTCTCGCTGCTGGGCATATCGCCAAAGAGCATGTGCGCTATCAGAATAATTTCGTCATCAATGACTTTATCCGCGCCAAGGTGATTCTCACCGGAAGCGGTAGTGTGGTGCTGGAAAAACTCTGCTTTGCAGGCGCTCCCCAAGCATCGGTCAGTGAAAAAGGAGCCGCTTTCCGTAAAAATATCTATGGCGAGTTTCGCAGTGCGGTCTGGCAACTTCAGAACGAGGCGCATCTCCATCTCTTCAATGACCGCGCGGACAAGCAGAGCCATCCAGTGAGTGTCACTGTGGTGGAACGCTTTAGCCAAAAGGAGGCGTTATCCAAGCAGGAGCTCACGCTGAAGCCAGGAAAAAATGTTGTTGATTTCCCGCTGGGGGGGCTTTCCAATGGTGACTACGTGGTTACCATCAGTGACGCTTCAGGTGAAAGCCAAGGGAAGTTCCAACGTCTGATTCGGCTTTATCGCAAATTCGATGAGGCACCCGCGCCCGAATCGCTCGGGGTTGTCACTGGACAGAAGCTTTTTTTCCCGGATGGACACTGGCTTGAGAAATTCGACAACCTGACTTTCTCCACCTGTCAAGCTCAGCAGATCCCTGTGGTTCTAACTACCGGAAGTGATGAAGATTTCGCTAAATACGGCCATGATATATCTATGGGATCAGATGGCAAAATTCGAGTCGATTACTTTACCTTGAATCGTAATTGGGATGCCGATTCCCAGAAATGGTATCGTGCCACTACCGACGATATTGCCAGCGGCAAATGGGAAATTCAGGCGCTGGAGAAAATGCCACAGCGCGACGGTATTTCGTCTTACATTGGTGAAGCTGCGCCTGAAGTCGCACGTGGCGACTGGGAGGCAAAGGTAAGTCCGGGCGGACGAGAAGTCTATAAAATATATGATCCTACTGTAGACGGACCGGTGAATCTGCGACAGATGCGGGTGCGCTACAGTGGTGCAGTCGCCAATAATACCCTGATGTGGAAGGGAAATTCCCTGGATTGGGGAGTGATCAAGGCCGTCCCGCGAGCCTGGTACAAAGTCTGGCGTCGCGGGCTGAATGACACACTGATTCTGGATACCAAGCCGCTCTTGACCGACAAGCCTTCCTACGGCGATTTCGAAGAACCGGATACAACCCATGACAATTTCTGCGGTCAGTGGCTCTCTAACGACGGCGAAACCCTCTATTTCTGCCATGCGCGCTGGCTTCTGCCAAATGCTCCATATCATACTCCGCGATACGACAACATGAACGGCTTGCGTATTCTCTATATCTGGCGTTCCACTGATGGCATTCATTTTGAACCATCTGCTTTTGTGCCGCCAGATGAAAGTGACTCGCACGACTACCAGCACTATGGCGCAACTGTTCTCCGTCTCGCCAAATCCAATGGGATGTTCATTGGATTTGTTCAACGCTACCGCTCAGATAGTCAGCAGATTGACAGTGTGCTGACTTATAGCTGGGATGGCGGCGCCTGGCATCGTCCTCAAGGCCCCGCTTTTCTGAAGAATGGTGAACCGGATGAGTTCAATTGCGCTAACGTCAATATAAGTAGTGGTATGGGCAAACAGCATCCGCATATCCGGGTGATCAACATTGGCAAAGAGAGTTACTTCGTACTCGAAGGATGTTCCAACTACTACCATCTGCAAGCGGCTCAGCTGGTAGCGTTTATACCTGATCTTAGCAAACTCAGCGTTCCATTTCTCAAAAAGGCACAGCCCTATCTGGAAGAGTGGCCGATTTTCAAACAGCTCGGTGGTTACGACGGTTTCATCGCTCACTGCCGTAAAGCCGGCAAAAATATCGCCATCGCAAAATATCGCCGCGACGGATATTTTGTCGCCAAGACCGAGGGCAAGGCCGCCACCATGATCACGCGCCCGCTGAAGGCAAGTGGCAGCTTGGTCGCCAATATCAAAATAGCTGCTAATGGCAAGTGCAAAATTGAATTGCTGGACACCAACAACAAGCCTATCCCAGGATATATTATAGTCTTGGCTGCGGGATACGACGAAATAGATGGATGCATCTTCGATGCGCTGCCCGACACCCCGTTCAAGGTTCGCCTGACCATGACTAACACCGAACTCTATACCCTTAATTTCTAATTTTCCGCCCAGTGACGATATGAACAGGTAGAAAAATAAAAAATCTAATTTTTGTTTATTCTGCGCGACGTCCGGAAACTTGGCGTGGCAGTGTCGATTTTTGCGCTAAGTAAGACCCCGCCCAAAAAGGGGGCCGCGCCCATTTTGTCCGCAGATTACGCAGAAGGGCGCCGATGGACGCAGAAGGACGCCGATTTCCAGGATTGGGAATTGCAGGATTTTGCAGGTTTTTCTATGTTTCTGCACGATTTCTTATGATTTTTCTTGAAATTTCGTTTTTTCGGCACTATGTTTCCGCCGTGGTTCAGAGATCATCCAGCCCCATCCACCTAGGGGCAAACCATCCTTGATATGGTACGCGTGAGCGAGGGCGAGAGGAGCGGGCGCCGGAGCAAAGGACGCAAATTTATGGTGCACGCGCGTGAGCGAGGAGGGAGGGCACGGGAAACATGGTGGACGACGTGGGCGAAAGCCGGACGCACTCGATGCACTGCACGCCTCACGACAGTCCGGACTGCACAACCGGGACGGTTGCGCTGCTTTTTAAACCGCATGCAGTCTCATCCGCTAGAGCAGCAGCCTATATAAAATTCCCGTGTGTTTTGTATGTTCCGTGGTTAGAAAATCCTTTTTGGACACCCTCTAAGTAAGACCCTCATTTGTCATCGGCAGCAGTAGAGGAGCATCTTTCGGACAATGGTGAAGGTGCTGGCTAAACATCGAAATGATTTTGACGTGCAATATGTGTGCTGGTTGATGGATTGATGAAGGCTGCCATAGTTGTGGCAAAGCGACTGGCTTGAACGGAACGAAAAGTGGCTATTTACATTCGAGAAAAGGAACAAAAATGGATGCGAGCTTGACTCAGAAACTGTACCGTCATGCTAAGGAGCGAATTCCCGGTGGAGTTGGCCTGCTGAGCAAACGCCCGGAAAATATGGCACCGGATTACTGGCCTGCCTATTCAGCGGAAGCTCGTGGCTGCACTCTTAAGGATCTGGATGGCCGTACCTATCGCGATTTCAGCACAAATGGCATCGGTGCCTGTCTTCTTGGGTATGCAGACCCTTTTGTCAGCGAAGCTGTCGTCCGCACTGTCCGCAGTGGCAGCATGAGCTCCTTGAATCCCCCGGAGGAGGTGGAGCTTGCTGATCGTCTCTGCGCAATCCATCCTTGGGCGGAACAGGCTCGCTTTGCCCGTACCGGAGGTGAAACGTTGGCGCTGGCGGTGCGCATTGCCCGTGCTGCTACCGATCGTTCCATAGTCATAGTCTCCGGTTATCATGGGTGGACTGACTGGTATCTGGCCTGCAATCTCGGCGATAGCGATGCTCTGCGGGGAATGTGGCTTGATGGAGTGCCGCCCTATGGCGTCCCGTCCGAACTGCGTGGCACTTCCATTCCCTTGATGCATGGCGATTTCGCTCGGCTGGAAGAATTATTTACAAAGTTCGGTGACAAGATCGCAGCCGTGGTCGCAGAACCATGCCGTCACGAATACCCGACTTTCGGCTTTCTCGAAAAACTGCGGGAGCTCTGTGATCAATATGGCAGTGCGCTGATTTTTGATGAGGTCACCATCGGATGGCGCTGGCGTTTCGGAGGCTCTCATCTGAGTTTCGGGGTAATGCCCGATCTGGCAGCATTTGCCAAGGCGCTGGGGAACGGTCATCCCATTGGAGCAGTTATTGGGACTCGCCGGACAATGCAAAGCGCAGAAAGGAGTTTCATCTCCAGCACCTATTGGACAGAACGGGTCGGGCCGGTCGCCGCACTGGCGACTTTGCAGCGGATGGAAGAAAGCCGTGTCTGGGAGCATGCGCAGAAAATCGGGGCTGCCGTTGTGGCACACTGGAAGCGTTTAGCCGCAAAGTATGCACTTCCTCTGCTTGTTCAATCAGAGGAGGAATTTGCCTGCCTGGCGGCTTTCGGCTTCACCGGAGAACGAGCCACTGAACTCAGAACGCTTTATACCAGGTATATGATTGACGAAGGGTTCTTGGCCGGTTGTGCCTTTTATCCAACCTTGGCGCATTCAGAAAAGGATGTTTCTGATTTCAGCGGGGCATTGGATCGGGTCTTCGCAAAACTGCGGGATGCATTAGATGCAAAACAGCCGATTCTCCCACCAGAAGCGATTGCCCGCAGTGGTTTTCAGCGTCTGGTAAAATGAATTGCTTTACCCACATCGATATTAAGCGGAAAAATCAAAAATCGAAAATGATTTTCACAGTCGTCCCATAGACCACGGGCTGCAACCTCCAAAAGTTGCTAACCCCGTTCCAAAAGATTCTAACTGCATTTTTATCCGCAGATTACGCCGATGTACGCAGATTTTCAGGACAAGCAGTCGAGTGGCGGCTCTGTATAAATGTTGAATGGGGAAAAATAAAAATTGAAAATGCCCTATGTAAAATGAGCCGTTGGTTCCATTTCAATTGAAGCGCTACAAAATGTTTAGGCGTATGGATAATGCTGAAGCAATCTTGCATATAAGAAGCCAGCTAAAATTTGATAAATGGCACAAGTTCTACGATAATTTGATGACCGATCAGGCAGCGTAGTGGTGGCTGTCTGCTGTTAGGAACAGTGCTTTTCATTGTTAAAAACAGGCGCGGTGCTTCCTTCAGTAAAACGCAATCCGATGAAAAAGAAAAAGAACAATGTCAATATTCGCAGTGTTGCTGCTGCTGCCAGAGTGTCGATAGCGACGGTTTCTCGTGCTTTACAGAATCCACCATCCCCTTTGGTGACACCAGAATTATGTCAACGGATTCGTTCTATTTGCGAAAAAATGCGCTACGTTCCCAATATTCATACACGGCGTGCCTTTCAGCGCTGCTCACAAACCATAGGCTTTTTCTTTCGTTCGTCCCCATTGCTGGAACAAAATCCAGCATCAGCCAATACAGACCTTAATTTCAGTTCCGCATTAATGAGTGCACATAGAGAGCTTGTGGCTAACGGTTATGAGCTTCTTCTTTGTGAAGTTACAGAGAAGATGCTGAAGAATAAACGGCATATCGTAATGGCACGGGAAAAAATGCTTGATGGGGCACTTATTTGGGGGCCACGAAACGATGATACCTATGTGAAGGACTTGTTTGATGAAAAATTACCGCTTGTTCAGTTGTCCGGACGTGTTAAAAATCTGGAAGCACCCAGCGTTACCGCTGATGATTACCAGGGAATGCGCGAAATCGTTAAAGCCGTACTTCAGGCCGGACATAAAAACATAGCTCTGCTTCGACCACCGTTATTCAGCGAAGTAGGGCATCAACGTTATACTGGAGTCATTGATGAATTGGCAGAAAATAAAGTAACACCGGCGGCAGTATTTGTTCCGAAAGATTTTGGATATGCAGCAGCTCTTCCTGTCGCAAGAAGATTTTATAAGAGAAAACATAGGGCAACATGCGTCATTACTATGGACGATATGGCAGCCTGGGGATTTATTGATGTGTTGTCCGCCGATGGTTTGAAGATTCCACAAAATCTTTCGATTACTGGTGCCGACGGTCTTTTTTTCCCAGGTCACATTCATTTGTCCAGCTATACAAGACCATCCGCACAAATTGGTGAAAATGCAGCTAAAATGCTCTTGGATTTAATCAACGGGAAGAGCATTGTAAACAAACATCGTTTACTGTCTGTGAAACATATTGCGGGAAATACAATCGCAAAAATTAATTAGAGGGTGCCCAAAAAGGATTTTCCAACCACGGAACACACGGAAATTTTATATAGGCTGCTGCTCTAGCGGATGAGGCTGCATGCGGTCTAAAAAGTGGCGCAACCGTCCCGGTTGTGAAGTCCGGACTGTCGTGTGGCAGGTAGAATTTCAAGGAAAGATAGCATGAAATCCATTTTTTTAATGCACTTCACCAACCCGGTGAACGGAATATGCTATACAGCCCTTAGAGAATCAATGCTTTATATATAAAAATCGGTTTTGACTGCTTTTTTAGGGTAAAATTTGCAAAAAATGTCGGCAACATTAGCTTACTGTTGCGCCCGTTTTATAATAAACGCATACAACAAAGGACTGTACGCATGAAAAGTTGGAACTTTCATTGTATTGTGTTTAATCCTTGTTGCAAGCATTATTTGGATTGGTAATGGTTCCGCCACCAAGACCTGCCAGAACCTTGCAAGAGGCCGATGATAACGCGCTGTCTAAAGTAGACTTGTTGCGAACGATGCTTAATGCAGGAACATCTGAAAAAATAAAGTTTAGCCACAAGCACCTCCATGGGATGGCTGTGAATTCATTTAACTAATTTACAGTCATCCCATAAGCGGTAAAAAACGGCATAATTGGTTCAATTTCACGCTTAACAAAACCGTTTTCCAAAAAGGCCATTTTCGATTTTTACTTTATCCGCAGATTTACTCAGGTTAGCGCAGATTTTTTAGGGCGCAGTTTTCTTGTCTTAGGAGCGCATTTTCAAAGTAAGCCCTGAAAAATCTGCGGCATCTGCATAATCGTGTAATCTGTGGATTGAGTCTTTCAACTGGGTTGTGGACGATCAGTCC
>JAAZKR010000277.1 GCA_012799725.1 Oligosphaeraceae bacterium
ATCTCCGGAGATATTGCAAACCTGAATCCGTGAAACAGCACCCAGAAAAAGGTCAAAGCAATTGATAACCTGCTGGTTTATAGTGATATTATATGATATCACATCAAAAAACATTGCTCTACTAACCAACGAGGTTGTCAATGCCCAAAATTTATGCTGAATTCTAAAAAAATCAACTCGCATAGCGGTTTCTCTTTTGCAAGAAAGCTGGCTGGGAATGTCCGTCCTCTTTGCAGGGCTTGGGCAGATGGGGATATGGCCGCCGGCATGCGATACTGCAGAACAGCAACAAGGTGCAGTTTCAACGTTTTTTACTCGGAAACAATCTTAAAGAGGACAGCGCTTTTTGACGGCATAGAAACGTGGAGCTTTCCGGAATGGACTTCCCATTGAAGATGATCTGGAGTGGCTGGAAACAGGGTCTTGATATAGGGTCGGGAAAGTCTTTCCAAGGGAATCCTTGCGTGACATGTGGGAGCTTCCCCCGCCAGGCCTTGAATCGCAGTTCAAGCGCTGGTACTGGTGGGCAACCCATTCGCGGCTTAAGCGTGTCGTCAAAGCGGCGAAAACACTGAAACGTCATTTGGAGGGAATTGTAAACGCAGTTCTCCATGGCATTGCAAATGCCTTGACAGAAGGTTTGAACAGCAAAATAGAAGCAATCAAGCGGAACGCTGCGGGTTCAGAAACAAGCAAAACTTTCGAACGGGCGTTTTGTTTCATTGCGGCAAACTGGACATGATGCCAAGATCACTGACAAGCCACTAAATTTGTCTGCATCATGAATTTTAAAATCCATCGGTTAAATTCGTTGTTTTATGACGTATATTATTTCCATATCTTCGCAAGATGGACCTATCGAATTTCACTGCTGTTTTACATCGCAGCAATGTCGTATGCCAGTTCGGGCGATTTGGTCGAAAAGGCTCCTTTGCCACCTAACCGATTATTGCGGCGAAAGGGCGCAGGGCGTAAAAACAACTCCTAGGATGTCATAAGACTACATTTCTCAATTTCACCGTCCAGTTACGGGGTGGCTGTAAGGCATCTGGATTATTTACAAGGAAAGGAGATGAGCTATGTGGTATTCCGGAAATGCACCTGCTGGCAAGCAGTTGCGACTTGAACTGCAACAACGGCTGGAAGAAGGATATATCGTACCAGATGAACTGAAAAAGTCTATCGAGGCAGTCACAGATGATTCGCCGAACGAATCCTTCCGCATAGCCTACGATGCTCTGGCGCATCTGTCGAAGGATCCAGCATTTCGATTTGTGGAGCCGAGCACTCTGGAAGAGATAAGAGAGGCGCGTCCGGCTTCCAGGATGAAAGCCGCTACTCTCCCCTACGATCGGGAAGAACTACTAAACCGCTATCATGGCGCATGGCTGGGACGCTGTGTGGGATGTGCCCTGGGCAAGCCGGTGGAAACAATGGGTATGTGGGAGGGAGGACACCGAGCTATTCGAACCTATTTGGAAATGCGTGGAGATTGGCCACTTCGAGACTATTTCTCAAATGCCAAAATGGACGGTTCTTCCAAGCTAATCTGTCCCCAATCCACACGTGAGAATATTGGCTTTATGGAATCGGATGACGATATCCGCTACACTTTGATTGGCATGATGATCTTTGAACGCTTCGGGAAGGACTTCACGTCACATCAGATCGCTGAACTATGGCATGAAACCCTGACGCTGGGACAGGTATTCACAGCAGAACGGCAGGCGCTTCTCAATTACGGCGTCTATCTAAACGCCCTCCCGGCTGAATTTTTTGATCCCGAGTTCACAAGTACGTTCAATAACCCGTACCGCGAATGGATCGGTGCACAGATCCGAGCGGATTTCTTCGGCTTCATGGCACCAGGCAATCCAGAAAAAGCCGCTGAATACGCCTGGCGCGATGCCTGCTGGACTCATAGAAAAAACGGTATTTACGGCGCGATGTTCATCGCAGCCATGGAGGCTGCGGCCTTTGTGACCAGCGCCCCAGAAAAACTGATCCAGGCTGGGCTAGGAGAAATTCCTGAAAACTGCCGTTTGGCATATGAAATCCGAGAACTCATGAAAGTTATTCCGAAATATAGCGACATGGATGAATTCATGGAGTATATGGACAAGCGCTTTGCGACCATGTCTCCAGTCCACACGATTAATAACGCCATCATTTGTGCCGCAGCATTGTTCTACGGGAAAATGATCCCGGAGCGCTGTGTCTGCGAAGCTGTCGTTGCCGGGCTGGATACAGATTGCAACGGCGCCACAGTTGGTGCCATAACCGGTATTGCTGCCGGTTTCAGGGACTTCGGCGGGACACTGGCAGGAAGGCTGAATAATCTCATCAAGTCTGAAATGCTGGCCTTCGGTGACATCCGTATCTCTGAAGTGACAAGACGCACTCTGGCTCTGTATGAAAAACTTGCCTGACAGCTCCGGCTGACCATGAATGAGCGGCAGACGCTTACCGTGTGCCAAAAGTTGATGTTTGAGTCATTGGGGGACTGTTCGGAGGGGGAGGCGCACGCGTTGTTCCTACCCCTATCATATCGCCTTTGATGTAATTGCGCCGGAGGCAATATGAGTGCGGCGGCTTGCCGCTGCTTTCAGAAAGCCCACGCATCATCCTCAAGTCTTTTCGGGCTTTTCGTTGTTCAAAAATAATTCCCCGGCAACCAAGGTTTACTGGCGTCAGCTTTTTTCAGAAAAAACTTGATTTAAAAAAACATGGTGTATCATGGCGTTATGTACTTTCTGATATAATGGTGGCTGTCATGATCAGCGAGGGCGTCATTATGAGGCGAAATCATCCTGCATCCGCAGCAAGAGCGCCATGTGATTTTCGCATTCCGGCATGGGTGCCTCTTGTAGTGCTATTATTTTTCCTTCCGCTTTTTTCCACCGTTGCTGAAGCCGACGCCCCTTGGTTTTTCCTGCCTACTTTCATGCATCAAATTACCGGCCTCCAGCAGATAGCTGCAAAAGACATCACGGCCGGCGCCACACCTTCCGTTATATCAGCCTTCGTGGCCAGGACGCCTGAACTCACCGAAGAGGGGAAAAAATTGCTGGTTTGGCGGGCGGCGACGTTTCCGCATCAGGATTTTGTCAGGCTGATGCCGAAAAACAACGTGTTCGGGTGGTACGCTCATGTGTTTGACCGGCCGCCGGAACTTGAAGACTTCGACCTGCTGCTGGACCTTGGAGTCATTGACGATGCCGACGAGACTTTCCTGAACGGAGTCCTGATCGGTAAAACCGGAAAGGTCCCGGGCGGCTCGGCTTGGAACACTGACCGTCTCTACCGCATTCCCGCAGACCTGGTTGCGGAAAAAGGCAATGTCCTGACTTCCCATGTCTGGAGCCTGTGGGGGCTTGGCGGCATCGTCGGCCCACCGATGCTCAAGGCAGCCTTGGTTCCCGCAGACGCCCAATGGGAGCTGGCTTTCATCAAGGATGAAAAAGCCCCGACGGCAGGACTGAACCATGCGGAAAGCGTTGACAAGGCATTGTCCTTGTGCTTTGGAGAAAACATGCCGGCCTGGCAAAAAGCCGCCATTCCCTGGACCGGCTGGAAAAGCTGGCCTGGCGACGCGCATTTCGCCGTCTTCCGCACTACGCTGAAATTGCCGGAAACGGGCGACCAAACAGTGCGTTTCCACTCCCCTGTCGTCCTGGACATCGGCCCGGCATTCGATGTCGCGGCAGTCTTTCTCAACGGCAAGCGCATCGGCCTTACCGGACGCTTCCCCGAGGACGGCGAGCCGGCCTTCACCGAGGCCGCCCGAAGAGGGCAGTACCTGGTTGCGCCGCAGGCCTGGAATGTCCACGGCGACAACCACCTGACCGTCGTCATCTACCGCGAACGTGGCATCGGCGGACTTCCTGGCGTACCCGGCATCCTGCTGGAAAACCCGATCAAGCCGTTGCGCTACAATCCCTCCGTGGCGGAATGCTTCACCTCCTTCGACATCCTGCACCAGTCGCAGATGTACGGCAAGGCTGGACATAGTCTTGACGAGGCCAGGCCCGACAACGATCTCGGCCAGGTCTGGCTGCTTTCCCATCGGGCGCATCTCGCCTGGCTGCGATGGCTGGACGGCGAACGAGGCGAAGCAGTGCTTGACAACGTGCTCAAGCCCATTCATGAAATCCTGACTAAATATCCCGTTGAAAGCCCCAAGCAGTCCGCCATGCAGGCCTTCTGCCGGATATTGCGCATGGCGGAAAAAGACGAGGCGCTGCTGGCCAAGGTGCGCCATTATTTCCCGGACTTCTCCAAGGACTGCCGGTATCTTGAGCCTGACCGACTGACCAAGGGCGACTGGCAGATGCACTACGGTAACCGCTTCTATGTACTGGCGGCCATGGGACAGATCCGGGACTGGCAGGCCGGAACAAGACGCCCCCGGCTTCCTTACACGCTGGGCATTCCCGACGACAAGGACAAGGCTCGCCTGTGGCTGGCAAACAATCTGCGATCTTTGAGCCACCCGGCCGCACTGCTGATGCACGACGACTACAAACGGGCGCTGGCCGCCAAAAACACGCTCGGCATGGCGGAGGCTGCAGGGCATCTTCTCCCAGCGGAAAAGGTGCGCCGCGCGGCCTGGTGGGATGATCACGGGGAAATGCATCCCTTTGACGACCAGGGGCCGGACTTGCTGGTCACAGTGGCTCTTCCCCCCGGATGGCAGCAGCTTTCATTCTATCTGCTCGATTACGATTGGCGCCTCACCCGCCACCCGCGTCAGCAGTCGTTCATTGTTTTTGACGAATCCGGCAGTGTTCTCAATGCCGCCTGGAATGGCAAATCCGACACTGGCGCATATGAGCGTTTTTTCCTTCACGGGAATAAAAAAATAAGAACCCGCTTTATCAAGCACCGCGGCGCATGTGTCGTGGTCAATGGATTCTTTGTTGATCTTGCCCCCGAATTGCCCGAATTGCCAAAGACGCTTTCGGGCAAAGTAGTGGAGGAATATAAAATATGGTATGACGAGCTGCGTTCCGCCAAGGCAATTGAGAGCCTTGCGTGCGGTGACGCGTACATGACAGGCAAGGATGCCTTGCTTTCCGTTGATGCGGATGAGTTGGGGGCGTTTCTTTGGATTGCTGGGGCCGAGGCATCCTTCGGCACGCATGCTGCGGCAAAACAACTGCCCCCCTGGCTGTCCGCAAACAATTCGCTGGAGTCGCTGAACAGACTGCTGGCATCCGTCAATCAAATCGGCGAACGACATCTGCGCTGGCATTATATCATTGTCGCCAGAATGCTTGAATTGATGCAGAAGGAGGAACCTGAAAATATACGGAAAGAGCTGACCGCCCTTATCCGGAATTGCGGGGAATATGCGTTGTACCCGCTCAGGGGAATCATTGCCAATTATCTGAAAGAGCATGAATTTTCCACTGAGGACCCGCTTTATGTCGCGATCCAAAGAAGTTTGCCGGAGAAGATGGATTCAAAGCCGGTAAAGCCAGTAAAGCTTCCAGGGGAGGTGAAACAATGAGGCCTGTTAAAATATCCATAACCCTTGCAGCAAGCGCTTTTGCACTGCTGTTTTCTGTCAACCCACTTTTCAGCGATGTCGTATGGACTGCAAGCATCGCTTCTTCACCTGATCCGGCAGTCGTCTGTTATGGATCATCGACCGACTTTTGGCTTGAGGACGAGCAATTTGACATCACAGGCTTGCCGGACCATGAATGTTGGACGCATGGGGATCAAACCACCGAATACCGATGGACCGTGAACGGGGGCGCTGTCGAGGGGAATGGTTCTTCGGCAACCATAACCAAAAAATTAACCCAGGAACTTGAAAAAAGCAAGTGATGAGAATCCCTGACTATAGCATAAATCCTGATGCCTCGTGTTTCGATGCCTCGGGGCTAGCTTATGATGATTGGCTCATTGTGACCGATGCTTCATCAAGCAAGAAAAGAACTGTTGCACATGAAATGCTCCATATACTAGATCTCAAAGATGTTGGCCCAGATGGAAACAATACAGCCAATATCATGTACTATCGCAGTAGCGAGACAAAATATTTTGTGGGATATTTTAAGGTGGAGCGTGTCCAGACAGGAAGTGGAACATCCTATACCCCCAAACAGTACCAGTCACAATGGGATGCTATTAAGAGACCTGATTGACTTAACATTGACTGATAAGGAGGTTTGATCAATGAAAACATTTTTCCGAAATTGTTTTTTCCCCCTAATTTGCATGCTTTTGAACGTTGTCAATGCCCAGCCAGACAAAGTGGCTGAGGTTATGAAACGCCTGAATGAAGGACTTAATCAACCTTTGGTGGCTCAGGATTACACAAATGGCATTGAGAGTGCTATTGCTTTTTTGGAGCATATTGATTCTTTGCAATCAGAGGCGAGTCGATCAAAAATTGTTCGCTTTTCAGCAGAATTATTTTACAAATCAAAAGTGCAGAATAGCCAGCAGAGCGCCAAGGAAGTTGATACATTTATTTCCCTGATGGTTTCGTTGATGGAAACAGATACTTCATATCGTGTGCGGTCTGAAGCCGCTAGAAGTTTGCGGAAGGTCGCGTCGCCAGAACTCGTTGATCGCCATCATTCCTCTGTTCTTAATGCTTATGAAAAGCACAAAGATTTGGAAATTCTTCTCCTTTATGCCTCATTGCCATCCTGTCAGCAAGAAAAAGCTGTCAAGATGGCTCGTGCGTTCAAGACAGAGAGCATGGGGGGAGCATGTATGATAAATTCCATTCTGGCAAGGTTCGGTGATCAAAGCGCAATGGATGCTTTGATAGCAAAAGCAGAGAATATCTCCGAAATTGGTGGTCTGAGCCTTTTTAACTTGCTTAGTGCTTTGGCATTTACTCATTCCGATAAAATCAAAAGATTTCTTGTAAAGGGACTTCGAGCTGAGGACTATATAACCTTGGCAGGCGGGAGCAAGATTCCTCGAAGAAATTGCTATGCAAAAGCATTGGCTCTGATGAATATGCACAATGAAAAGTTTCCTGTAAAGAATAAGTACGGTTCTTTTAGCGCTGATGACTTGGATCGAATTGAGCAGTGGTATGCTGGTGAACTGGGCATGAATATTCCGCGCGCGCCACGCAAAGAAATGCCTGAAATACCAAGTTTTGAGCCAATAGCGAAATAATGGCCATGGGGCTGACCTGCCGGGTTGTCTGAAAGCTAACCTGCGATCCAAGTGTTTTGTTGTGCGGCTGACAGGGGGGCTTAATCATACTTTCCCGGTTTTATTGCTGGTATTCGCTAACTCCGCTGTGATGGTCTGGTAGAGGCATCCTATGAACACTCTGGCATAGATGTGTGGGGCAAGACGAGACGCATTACCTGATCGAGGACTGCGCAAGTGAGCGCAACAACTTGGGTATATTGGTTCCCTTTTGCAAGAGGCACTAATACATAAACACAATGGTGTTTCTTTTCAGGAAGAACCCAGCAGATTTGAATATCAAAGAGACCAAGATGAATTGTTGGGTACTGTCAAAAAAGCTGAAAACTCAAAAGGAGCCATTATGAAACCAACCAAGGGTAGAATCACCATTTTTGTAGCTTATGCCTTGCTCAGCTTTTCTATTGACACCTGCTTTTCCCAGGAGACTGCCGCAAGGCCAGTAAATTCTGTGAAGACGCCAGCAAATTGATAGTCTGCACAGAACCCCAAGAGGCTGCAAGGCTTGCCTTGGCGCTGGGAGATTACGCATTGGTGAACCGAATCACGGCGTCAGAAGAGTGCTTGAAGGCAATCTACACGTATTCTGAATCAATGCTTTGTTCCGTCTGCTCAGGGGACGTCGGCGAACGGAGATTTGCGTGCAAGCAGATTCAGCGTCTGGGAATATTGGCGGTGTCGGCTCTGATTGACAATCTTTCCAGCATGAACAACACGATTGCGGAAGAATGTTTCCAGAATCTAAGCATGATGCGTAGCGAACAGCTAATCTCGGAAATCATTAAGAGAACCAGGAATGCCGATTCACCCCGTAAAAAATCCGCTTTAATCTGGTCACTGGGAAAAATGACCGAACAACGCGATCCTCTTGTGCCGGGACGCGAATGCATGAACGAGAGTGAATCCTTCCGGCTGGCCGATACGCTCATCAGGCCATTCCTGAAATCGCTCAAGGAATCCGAGACGGACAAGGATGTCTTGGCAACCATAGAACAAGCGTTCAAAGAGCTTGAACGGGCCTTTGATGGACGGCTTAAGCCCATGGACGCCAAGAGCATCGCAGAACTTAAAAAGCTGCTTGAGCAGGATAAATGATAAAAGGCGGGTACTTTGGACAACCAATCCACCTTTCTCACTTTATTCCCTGAAATAATAGGAGCGTGTCCAGGCATGCAATAGAAACATCAAGAAAGGAATTTCAAATGAGATTGTTCTATGTAATTGTCCTAAATGCTTTTGTCGTCTGGCACTTATCCGTAGCCGACATGGCTATGGAATCTTCTGCTAATTTTCATCTTGATGTGAATGGCATTGACTTGCCGATTTTTTTTCAGGATCAGTCCCTTGGTGAAGAGGAAAAAAAGATGATTCTGCACGATTATCGTCAGATACTTACAAGCCTGGAGCCACAAAACGCATATCATTCAGTAATTCAGGCATGTGGGCAAGGCGACAATATTATTCGTGCCACAAAACAACTCATATGTTCTGCTGATTATATGAAACGACCTGACGCTTTCCATGACCAGTTCGGCATTGTCTGTACATCCAAAAAGGGACAAGAGCACATCCTTATTTCAAAAAAACTCAGCGATGGTTATAAGGTGGCGTTCCAATTAAAGCGAACTTATCAGGATGCTTATGGTTCTCTTTCGGATTTTATCCAACGAATGAATCATTTAAAGGCGGAAAAACTTCCACCGGTCCAGGATATCATTTATCTATATGGTGAAGCGCAGAAATTCGCTGATGAAGTAGCGAACAAGTCTCCTTATGATTTCATTGACGATTATAGTCGCCATCGATATGCATCTGGCAGCTTATTGGAACTGAATGAAAAAGATGGCAGATTGATGAGCATCATGTATGTGATGGACAAGAACAACGGAAAGCGTATTGGAGAAATGCCAATCATTTATGATGCTGGTCGTTGGAAAATATATATTGCTTTATCAGGCGAATGAAAAAAGGCAAAAATTGATCGTCAAGATGCATCCAGAAAAAATGATTCATTTGTGAGGAAGCTCAAATGAGTCCATGGAGGCATGTTATCGAAGAAACATAACCAGGCTGCGAGTGCAGCCGGTTGAAAAATCGTCATTTTTTCAAAATCAGAGTTCCTGAATCCGTAAAAATGACGATGCGTTTTTTACTTCACGGATTCAGG
>JAAZKR010000039.1 GCA_012799725.1 Oligosphaeraceae bacterium
GGGGGCGAGCCAGTGACAGGGAAGCATTAGTTAATGTTGACTTCTTTGCCGGCAGCTGCCGAGTCATATATGCCATTGATGATTTTCTGCACATAGAGGCCGGCTTCGCCCGGAGAGCGCATGGGGCTGCCCGTCAAGATAGCATCGGCGAAGTTTTTGAATTTCGCCACGAAGAGTCCACCGAAATCTACTGAGGGCAGATATGCGGCTTTGCTATTGAGCATGACTCCGGCGTGGTCGGTATAAAGGGTTGCTTCGTTGAAATTGAAACCACCTTTGGTGCCGACAATTTCGAAATTCATAATATCTTTTTCGATGTGATTGCAGAACGACGACTCTATCTGCATGATAGCGCCGTTGTCAAAACGTATCTGTCCCACTGCCAAGTCTTCGACGGTATATGTTTCCCAATCCCAATTGGGCCAAGCGTTAAAGACCTTGGAGGGCTTGTCGCCCAGGAAAGTCCAGCAATTGCCCGATGCGGTCAGCGGCTTGGGTTCGCCCATGCAGTAGTGTGCAGATTCGATGATATGCACGCCTATGTCGATCATTGGGCCACCGCCCTGCAAGTCTTTGCGCCCGAATACACCCCAGTTAGGCACGCCGCGACGACGCAGTGCCTTGCATTTGACAAAGAGGATATCGCCAATGTCACCGGCAGCTTTGGCGTTGATGAACATTTCACAGGCCGGATGATAGCGCATTTGAAAGCCGCAGCAGAGCAGGCGTTTATTAGCTTTGGCGCTGTCTATCATAGCTTGGCACTCAGCCGGATTCATGGCCATAGGCTTTTCGGTGATGGCATGAGCGCCGGCTTCCAGACCAGCGATGACTGCGGGCATGTGTACGCCGTTTGGGGTGCATACGTCGACAACGTCGGGCTTGAGCTCTTCGAGCATGTCATTCCAATCCTCATAGAGATTGGTCATGCCGTACTCGTCCCGCATGATATCAAGGCGTTCCGGATTTATATCGCAACCGCCCACAATTTCGACCTCGGGTAATTTTTCCAAGGCCTTGATATGTGTGGTGGCGATGCCGCCGCAGCCAATGATGGCCCAGCGCAGCTTTTTGTCTACTCCAGTGATTTTTTCTCTTGCGAAAGACTCAGTTCCAACCGCTGTGTTTTGAGACATTTCCATTTCCTCTTTGAGATGTTGAGTGGAGAGCAGGCAATCCGCTAATAAAATTCGGATTGCAAATCTTCATAATAATTGCAAATCCTCATAATATGTATATTTTATAGGAAAAATCAAATCTTTTTTAAGTCATATAGGCGGAAACTTGCGCTTGTTTAGGAGTCGCATGTCAAAATATCATTCAGCTATTAGTAATCGGCCTCGTTCTTTATATGACGATGCCTTGTTGAGCAGTGCTTATGCCGATCAGCTACGCCGCCGTCAGGAATATTGCGCCGCATATAGGCAGCGCATGCTTGCCGGGCAGGAGTTGCTTGACTTTGCTGACTGGCACAAGTATTTCGGTCTGCATCGTCTGCCTGGGGGCGACTGGGTTTTCCGCGAATGGTTGCCCGGTGCGAGTGGTGGTTTTCTGCTGGGTGATTTCAATGACTGGAAGCCGCATACGCGTTATGCCCTGCAAGATTTGGGCGATGGAGTCTGGGAGCTGCGTTTGCCGTCTAAGAGCTTGCTTCACGGTCAGCATTATCGTCTTTTTGTGCACTGGAAGGGTGGTGGCAACGGCTGGCGCTTGCCCAGTGCGGCCAAGCGTACGCTGCGTCAGCAGAATGCTCGCGGCGAGGTGTTTTTCAACGCCCAGGTTTGGGAGCCGCAGCCCTATATTTGGCAGCATTGCATTCCTGAGACATCGGCGGCGCCTCTGATTTACGAAGCTCACGTAGGCATGGCGCAAGCCGAAGCCAAAATTGGCAGCTTTGCCGAATTTACTGCCAAGATATTGCCGCGAGTGGTGGATACCGGCTACAATTGCTTGCAGCTTATGGCGATCGCACAGCATCCATACTATGCTTCCTTTGGTTATCAGGTCTCTAATTTTTTTGCGCCTTGCGATCTGTTTGGCACGCCCGAGGAACTCAAGCAGCTGATAGACAAGGCGCATGGTTTGGGATTGCGTGTGATTATGGACTTGGTGCACTCACATGCTGTGCGCAACAGCTTGGAAGGATTAGGCGAGCTGGCCGGCGGCAGATACCCGTTCTTCCACGCCGGTGAAAGAGGAGAACACCCAGCCTGGGGTTCATATTGTTTCGACTACGGTAACCGCCAATGCTGCCGCTTCCTCTTGTCAAATTGCCGCTATTGGCTGGAGGAGTTCAATTTGGATGGCTTTAGATTTGACGGCGTCACCAGCATGCTTTATAAAGACCATGGTTTGGGGCGCAACTTCGTCTCTTACGATGATTATTTCTCAGATAATGTTGACGATGCGGCCTATGCCTATCTGGGGTTGGCTAACGAGCTGTTAAAATCATGTAATGCACAAGCTTTGAGCATAGCCGAGGATGTCAGCGGCATGCCGGGGCTGGGGGCAAGCCAAGAGGAAGGCGGTGCCGGCTTTGGTTTCCGCATGGCAATGGGCGTAAGTGATTATTGGTTCATCTTGCTGGATCGACTTGGCGAAAAATGGAGCATGGCCGGACTTTGGCACGAACTCTGTAATCGGCGGCAGGACGAGCGCAGTATCAGCTACGTGGAGTGCCATGACCAATCACTAGTGGGTGGACAGACATTTTTGTTTCGCTGTCTGGGCGAACGCATGTATGATGGCATGCATCTGGGCGCAGAAAGCCTGGTCGTGGAGCGTGGACTGGCTCTGCATAAATTGGCCAGAATGGCTACACTGGCTACTGCCGGACACGGATACTTGAATTTTATGGGAAACGAATTCGGACACCCGGAATGGATCGACTTTCCACGCGAAGGCAATAACTGGTCATTTCATCATGCCAGACGTAGATGGGAGTTGGCCGATGATGCAAACCTGCGTTTTATTCAGCTGCTACGCTTCGAAAAGGCTATGTTGAAACTGATCAAAACCCAAAAGGACTTCTTTGAATATCGGACACAACTGCTTAAAATAGACGAAGATAAGCAACTGCTCATATTCGAAAGAGCCGGACTGCTCTTTGTTTTTAACTTTAATGCGCAACAGTCTTTTGCCGATTATTGCTTCAGTGTCAGGCCGGGATCATATAAACTACTGCTGGACAGTGATAGGCATGAATTCGGCGGCTGGCAGCGTGTTGAAGAAGAGCAGGTGTTCTTCAGCAGACCGGAAATCGTACAGGGCGGCATGGAAAATCGGCTGTCAGTATATGTGCCTAATGGCTGCGTCCTTGTAATGGAGAAAACCTGAGAAGATACAGAAGTGTTTTTGTTCACAGAAGACTAGGGGGTACTGGACTCCGGGCGCTGATTCTAGGTGTGGTCTTGTCTCGGGGTAAAAACCGGGGCTAAGCATGTTTAATTGCTTGCAGCGCAATTGTTTCTGTTAAATATTTGTCCCGCGTTCCATTTCACTATACTATAATATTCCTTGCATCCGAATCACTGACTGATGCTTATCAAGTGCATGGCAGCCCCGTCCCTTATCCCCGGTTCCTCTCCCGAGGGGAGAGGGTGGCTGAACATCTAGCCTTGTTGCGCCTTCATTTTTGGTTTAGATCATCATTTCCAGGATATAGTCGTTGAACAGTAGTCCTTTGGGTGTGGGGTACATGTATTTGTCGTTATTTATTATCAGGCCTAGGCCGGTCAGGTGTTCGATTTCGTCTTTACGCAGTTCTTCTGCGGTATATCCGGTCAATGCGGTGAATTCCTCTTTGTTCCAGCCTGCGCAGGTACGCATAGCGAAGGCCAGGATCTCACGAGCGCGTGCTTCCGGGCTGATCTGGTCGATTTCAGGTTTTGCTCCTTGCAGCCAATTTTCCAAGTTGGCCGGGTTGCTGCAACGATTCATCCCGTCAAAAGATGCCGCTGCCGGACCACAGCCCAGGTATGTTTGTCCATGCCAGACCTCTTGATTATGTCGGCATTGATAGCTTGGTTTTGCGAAGTTAGCGATTTCGTAGCGCGAAAAGCCATATTCTGACAGGATTTCATCGCAGCTTTGCCAGAAAGCTTCAAAGTATTGTTCATCATTTTCCTGATTGAATTTGCTTGCCAGGGCGCTTTTTTCTTCCAGGATCAAGGCATAGGCTGAGAGATGTGTCGGCGCGTAGGCACAGGCTCGGCGCAGGTCGTTTTGCCAATCTTGCAGGCTTTGTCCGGGTATATTGTAAATCAGGTCGAAGTTGATGTCATGCAGTTGCATTGCTTGTGCAGCAGACAGTATTTCCTCAAGCCGATCCAGTTTCCCTTGTCGCCCGATAGTCTCCCTTATTTTCGGATTAAATGACTGTACACCCAGGCTGAGGCGATTCAGGCCATGCGCTTTTGCTGCTTGCAGCTTGTCAACAGTCAATGAGTCGGGATTGGCCTCCATGCTGAATTCACAATCATCAATCAAGCGAAAATATTTTCTAATCAAACTGAACAAGCTTTGCAATTGTGCGGCATCGAGTATTGATGGCGTACCGCCGCCGATGAAAATAGACCTTAATTCCTGGCATTGTGCTTGTTTTTGAGCAAATTCAATTTCCAGTCTTGACAGATAATTTTGTATTTCGCTGCTTTGAGGAATTTTTGAATAAAAAGCACAATAGGCACATTTTGCGGCACAAAATGGCACGTGAACATAAAGCGATTGATATGGGCGCACTTGCATAGGCCGGTGGTTTACGGAGCTGTTTTTAGCGGTCGTTTGGCAATAGCGAAGCGTTCCAGGCCGGCATGGTCGGCTTCGATACGAATATCTCGCCAGCCGGCTTGTTGCAATATTTGCTGCACGGCGGCGGCCTGGGTACAGCCAATCTCCAAAATGATAGAAGCATCATGAAGCATGAAAGGCGGCGCTTCAGCAATAATGCGTATGATTATATCCAGCCCCTGGCTTCCAGCCAATAGAGCCAAACCAGGCTCATGTTTTGTAATCAACGCAGGCAATTGCTGAAATTCGGAGCTGCTTATATATGGTGGATTTGCGGTAATCAAGCTGAATAGAGCATCGCTTGGCAGCTTCTCAAACAAGTCGCTTTGCAACAATTTGACATTGTTCAGTTGCAAATTGCGCAGGTTAATTTCAGCCCAATGCAGCGCCTCCGGGCTAATGTCGCTGGCCACAATACAGCGGCAATCCGGCAGTTGATGCGCCAGGGCTAAGGCGATGGCGCCACTGCCGGTGCACAGGTCCAAGATGCAGCCACTGCCGGGATAGAGCTGTATTGCCAGCTCCACGAGCAGCTCGGTTTCCGGCCTGGGGATAAGCACTCCGGAACCTACTTGCAGATTGATTTCGTGAAAGTCAACATTGCCCAGAATGTATTGCAGTGGTTCGCCTTGTCGGCGTCGTTGCAGCATATTTGTCAATTCGTTTCGGGCAATTTCCGGCAGGCTTTCGTGTCGTGCCAAGTCAAAGCGCCGAGCGAGTTCTTCCAGCATCCAGCGCGCCTCATTGTGGGCATTATCGCAACCTGCTTCAAGTAAGTCTTTTTGGGCATATTCTAGAGCTTGTCGGCTGCTTAACATCTTCAAGCCTCAGCTCCGTTTATATTTTTGTGCGAAAATATCCATAGAAGTGATAAACAAGCCCAGGAGCATGGGGCCATAGACGAGACCAATCAGCCCGTATGTTCTCAGACCGCCGAGAATAGCAAAGAAGAGCAGCCCGAAAGACAGTTTGGCTTTCCCGCCGCTCATGAGCCAGGGTCTGACCAGTCCGTCTATATTAGCTACCAGCAGCAGCCCCCAGGCGATCAGAAAGATGGCTTTTTGTCCATGACCTGTGCTGTACAGATAGATAGCAGCAGGCAGCCAAATCAAGGAAGTTCCCACAAATGGTATGATGGAGCAAGCGGCAGTCATGCCGGCTAGAAATAGGGCCGGCAGGCCTACCAGCCAGTAACCTATAAGACTGGCTAGTCCCTGCACAGCAGCAGCGCCCAGGATGCCGACAAAGACGGTGCGCGCGGTGTTGACTATCTGACGGCAGATTTGTTCGTAGTCATCAGCAGCAAAAGGCCCGACTTGTTTCAGCAGCTGTACCAAGTATGGCCCTTTATAGAAAAGGAAAAACAGGACTATGACCATAAGGAACATACTAAAAAGCAGGCTGCTGGTGGCTGAAATGGCCTTGATGGTAAAGCTTTGCAAGAAGACAAGGAAGCGCCGCGAAAAAAGCAGGAGGTTTTTAATCAGGGTCTCAAAAAGCAGGTGGAATTCTTCGGCCTCCTCATTCTGTTGCGCTTGCTCGGGTGTTATTCCGCTTTCTTCTTGATGCAGATGCGGTTCAAACAATTCCTTGCTCTCGTTGTCGAGCTGTTTATCTTCTAGTGCGTAAAACAGTTCCGGCGAACCCAAAAACTCGGCGGTTTCTTGCAAGATAAATCTGCCAACATTAGAGGCCTGTATTTTCTGCCAGACATTCTGCACCCTTTCATCTTCGTAGTATCGAAACAGCTTTTTTGACAAGTCGCCGGATTGTAGGCTTTGATTGGCCTTATGCAGCAGATGTCGCCCCTGAATAAAGGCAGAATGAAAAAGGAAAACCAAGGGCAGGGCTACTAGCAGCAACAGCAATGCGACCGATAGCCCGGCCGCAAATTTTCGACGGCGTACAATGATATTTCGCGCAAGTTTATTTGGGGAAATCAACAGTTTGTGTTGCAGAAAGCCGGCAATTGCAAGTCGCAGGCGCGTTCTGCCCTTGCGTAATTTTTCCGGTTGATCAGCATATTTTGTGTATATGGCATCTTGCCATTTTTGTGCAGTTTTGCCTATGATTTGTCTGGGTGAATACAAAGCGAAAGGCAGTTTGCGGATGAGACGGCAGGTTCGTCTGAGGAGCCGATGTACTCCCTGATGGAACGGGAACAACGCACAGGTGATAAGCATTCCCAGGATGATGGAGTGGATGAAGCTGCTTGATAGCTTCAGCAGCACTGCAGCAAGCACTAAAAGCAGAGCTAAAAAAGCAAATTTTGAGATATTGTTGCTTGCTTTTGACATGCTGAGGAATGCGTTAAAAGGTAAGCTTGGCGACGGTTTTCCGGCAGCCGAGGCCTATTTTGGTTTCAAGGGAGTTAGATGTTATAGAACTGCTTGATTTTGTTCCAGCCTTCCCATGGGGTTTCACAATAACTGAAAAGCTGCAAGTCTTTTTCGCAGATGTAGCCTCTTTCGACAAACAGTTCCCAATTAATTATCCGCTCCCAGTATTCTTTGCCGAATAGCAGAATAGGCATGGGATTGATGATGCCGGTTTGCACTAAGGTGAGTGCTTCAAAGAGTTCGTCCATGGTGCCGAAGCCGCCCGGGAAGCAGCCCAGTGCTTTGGCTCGTTTCATGAAGTGCATTTTGCGCAGTGAAAAATAATGGAACTTGAAACTCAGGCCTTTGCTGATATAGGGGTTGGCATGTTGTTCAAAGGGGAGGGTGATATTGAGCCCTACGCTGATGCCGCCTATCTCTTTTGCACCGCGGTTACCCGCCTCCATGATGCCTCCGCCTCCTCCGGTGATGACCACGAACTGAAAGCCATCGGAGGCATCTTGGTCATAGGTAGTGACAATGCTGGCAAATTCTTGAGCCATCCCGTAATACCGGCTTTCCTCCAAGTTGGTTTTAGCGAGGCGCAATTGGCGCTTGAGTTCTTCGTCCTCAGGATTTTGCGCCAATCGTTCTTCTGCCTCAGCATATTCTTTTTGAGCTTGTTCCGGTGATTTGGTTCTAGCGCTGCCGAACACCACGATAGTAGACTTAACGCCAAATTCCTCCATGGTTACTTCTGGCTTGATATATTCCGCTTGTAAGCGCAATGCACGGCAGTGATCGGAATTAAGAAATTCCAAGTCTTCAAAAGCCTTAATATTGCTTCTGTCTTTGCTTAGTTTGGTGATTTCCTGCAAATCTAAATTTGGCATCTATTTTCCTTATCGACTGATTTTGCGCTTCAATGCCAGATAATGGCCTGACTCAGTGAGGCGGCATTCCTCCAGGCGGCATTTCGCCTGGCGGCATTCCTCCAGGCGGCATTTGGCCTGGGGGACCATATGGATGTGGCTGATTCGGGTCGCCGGTCGCGGTTGCGGCCGCAGCCTCTTTGGCGGCCTTGATCGCTTCGGCCACTGCTTGTGGCATCCATTCGATCTCTCCGGTTTCATTTTCGGCCTGTATGTAACCACGCTCAGTGAAACGCTTGGTGGTTTCAATAGCAGTGAGTTTTTCTTTAGCTTGTTGCGTCAGAGTATTGAAGACCCTGGTGTGTAGGTCTCGCCGCGACATCCAGAATTCATCTTTGGCAGTTTTTATGTTAGCTCCATCCTTGTTCGGGTCAGGCACATATCCGTTTTTATGGAATTCCGGTGGCAGTTCTTGGTGTCTAAGTTCTTCACGCCTGTTTTCTTTTCTGGCACTATATAGCTCGTTTTCCCGTCTCACGTACTCATCGATCTTCTCGGCATTTTTTTCTTTATAGAAACAAGCTTCGGTATCCGGGTCCAAGTCTCTTCTGGTCACATATCTTTTTCCTATTTGTATGCGTTCGGCGGTGATGGCGGTAAAGCGTCCTTTTACTTCTGTATTAGTGCCAAATCCAGAGCGCAGTACCATATCGACTTCATCGCCAATTTGGTACATTTTGTACTTTTTTTGTGCTTCGATCGGGTAGTTGTCTCTAGCAGAATCAGGCATCTCCACGTCTACTCTCCGTGTGATATCTGCACTTTTAGCATCGACGATTTCTTGCAGCGTTTGCTTAGGAGCGTTGATTGGCCATTGCCACAAGTTCAGGTCATCACCACGCAAGTTTTTGAAATTGCCCAAGATAGGCACTTGTCTTCCTCTGGAAACACAGGCATTGATAAACTTGGTGGTTACGTCTCTGGTCACCATTTTTTTGACAGTTTCATCGACGTACTGTTTAATTTCTTTCAGTATTTCTTCCCTTTCCAGTTTCCAGTCTACGGATTCTGTCGTTGTCACATCGCTTTCATCATCATCAGCGAGTTCATCATCGGCCAGGCACATCATATGGGTTCCCAGCACAAAGATCAAGCAAAGCAAGGCTCTTCTCATCCTTGCCGGATACATCCATTTACAAAGGTTCATTTCGCGTTTCTCCTTCAGGGTGGAACAATATCTGCAATTGCAATTAAGTTTTACCGTGCGTACCGATATCGGCGCACGGCTCCTCAGTCAAAGATATTTTTCATTCTTTGCCAAAGGCCTGCCGGTCTCCATTCTTTTTTTCCGGCATAGTATTTGAAATTCTGTTCGCCGAATTTTTGTTTTTCCATTTCCGGTCTTATTCCCGCAGCGTATTCCTGCCGCAGTTTAGTCAATTCCTCATGCAGAGCCTCATCAGCCTTACACCAGTTTTCCGGTTTGGTTTTGTCATCATGTTTTTCACTGTCGAAGTAATAGCCCTCCTGCTGCATCTTGGTTGCAAAGACCTGCGGCAGGGTGTCAGCTATGGCATTTTTGATGATGGCTTCTTGCAGACTCATTTGCTTTTCGACGAAGTTTTGTCTATCTTTCAAACTAATGAAGTGGTCAAAGCCGCGTTGCTGTTCCGGGACTATATCCTTAATCGGAATGAATCTGGAGCCGATCTGCACCCTTTCCGTGCCTATGTTCTGCACTGTGCCGCTAACAAATGGTTGAGACTTGGTTTTCAATCTGATATTTACTCGATCGCCCACCTTATAGATGGGGTAGCGCAGTTCAGCCATGGCGACAAGTTCTTGCAATTCCTTTTTTGGATGCTTGGTCAGCGCGGCTTGCTCGGCTTCCTGTTGGCTTTCAGCCAGCACCTGTTCTTTGCTTTTGTTTATCGTAGGTAGAGGCAAAGTCAAGCCCAGGCTTTTGGCGGCGTCTTGCTCGCTGACTTGCTCTGTGCTGAGTTTTGCCAGTTCCAGTTCAATTTCCGCAAAGATACTTTCTCTTACTTGTCGCCAATCTTTCTTGCCGCTGTTTTGAGTCTGCGCATATGTGGGCATAGCGCAGGCAAAAAGCAGGCAAATAGCGGCAAAAGCAGATATGGAAGACATAAATTTAGACATGGCAAAATCGCTCGGCTGGATTTTCTCGCATGCACGAGAAGCGGTACTGCATATAATTATAAAACATATAGGCTTATTTGCAACCCCAACACAGAAAGAAAAAGCAATGTCTTTGATATAACAGGGCTCTGAAAGCCGGAGTCAAAGGGGCAAAATGCATTTGGTACGACTCTGATCCTTAAGACCGAGACAGCCGATCCTTGATCCGTTTTTATCCGCAGATTACGCAGATGAACGCAGAATTCTTTGTTGTTGGCCCTCATCTTTTAAGACGTAGTTTGAATGTACTGCATCATATGGCTGAAACCATCAAGTCAGGTTATATTATCAGATTCTACGTTGAGTAATTGCAACAAGAATAACAATAAACTCCAATTTAGAGTGTTAAGGAAAAAAGAATGTCCGACAAGATTTACATGTCAGCCCAAGGCTTGGTGGTTGGCGATAATCCGATTATTCCTTTTATCATGGGTGATGGCACCGGCCCGGATATCTGGCATGCTACAGTCACTGTAGTTGACGGTGCTGTTGCCAAAGCCTATGGCGGGCAACGCAAAATAGCTTGGAAAGAAGTGCTGGCCGGCGAAAAGGCCTTCAAGCAGACCGGTGAATGGCTGCCCGCAGCGACCTTGGAGGCTTTCAAGGAATACTTGGTGGGCATTAAAGGCCCTCTGACTACGCCAGTGGGCGGAGGCATACGCAGTCTGAATGTCGCCATTAGGCAGGAGTGCGATCTCTATGTCTGCCTGCGCCCGGTGCGCTGGTTTGAGGGCGTGCCCTCACCGGTGAAACGCCCGGATTTGGTGGATATGGTGATTTTCCGTGAAAATACTGAGGATATCTATGCAGGTATAGAATTTGCTGCCGGCACTGACGAAGTGAGCGAGCTGCTTAGCTTCCTGCGCCAGAAGTTCCCTGCCGCCTATGGCAAAGTGCGTTTCCCAGGGAGCTCTGGTCTTGGCCTGAAACCGGTGTCGAAAGAAGGCACCCAGCGTCTAGTGAAAGCTGCTATTGATTACGCCATTGCCAATGATCGTGATTCAGTGACCTTGGTGCACAAGGGTAATATCATGAAATTTACCGAGGGCGCATTCCGTGACTGGGGCTATGAGTGCGCAAGCCAGAATTATGCTGCACAGCCCTTTGAGGGCGGTCCTTGGCAAGTGATGAAAAACCCGAAAAACGGCAAGGATATCATCATCAAGGACGTCATTGCTGATGCCTTTTTACAGCAGATTCTTACCCGTCCGGCTGAATATAGCGTGATCGCCACGCTGAATTTGAATGGTGACTACATCTCCGATGCCTTGGCTGCCTGCGTAGGTGGCATAGGCATTGCGCCCGGCGGCAACATCAACTATCAGAGCGGAGCGGCGGTTTTCGAGGCCACGCATGGCACTGCACCCAAGTATGCCGGCAAGGACATGGTCAATCCCGGCAGCCTGATACTGTCTGCCGAAATGATGTTGCGCTACATGGGATGGCATGAGGCCGCCGCCGCCATAGTGCGTGGCATTGAACGCACCATTGCTGCCAAGAAGGTTACTTACGACTTCGCCCGTCTTATGGATGAGGCCCACAAGGTCAAATGTTCAGAGTTCGGGCAGCTGATTGTGGAAAACATGTAAAAACGCAAAAGATTTTCGGATAAGTGGCGGCGGTCATTATGCCGCCTGTTGCTTTCTTATCCGCTATTGCCGACCGGGAAACCCCGGTTTTTGGGACAACAGGTTTGATCATGTTTGAGTCTGAAGAACATTTCGAGTACAAGGAACGCGAGTTTGAAGACTATATGGACATGAGCGAACGTTTTTTTGCTCGCTATTTCAATTTGCTTGACCGTTTTTACGACTTGCCGGCCTGCGATGAGTTGATCATGTCGCAGCTTAGAAAAGAGTTTCCTGAGGATTTTATCGCGAGCCTGGAGAGTTATGAGGACCCCTCCAACCTGGAAGATGACCTTGAAGATGAGGAAGAACGCAACAAGAGGATATCGAACCTCATGGCGGAGTATGAAGGCCAAGAGCTGCCGGCAGAAATACGCATGCTCAGACAGCTGGAGCATAGAGGACGTAAGTTAGGCTGGATTTTTTATCAAGGCATCATGGACTGGAGTAATATCCATATCATACTGCTGTCAACGAGCCTGGGTAAATTGGCTCTGCGTGTAATGTTCTATTTGGGGCGTTCTATGGGCAGCTTCAACCAGGGCATGGATAGCCTGGCTGATCACGAGACATCTTTGGGTATCGTGCATTTTAAGCGTGTTCAAGCCTATTGTAACTTCAGCATTACCCTTATGCGGGAACTAAGCAAGCATGTAACGGCTGATATAAGAGCGATTTTAACCAGTCGAATACAGCAGATTGCCAAGCAACGCGAAGAACTGGAAGAACATATTGCAGATTGCCGGGAGCTGTTGCGTCTGGAGGGAGGCCTCTGATGAGCCGACGCAGCAGTAAAGCGAAGCGTGAAGCAGTCAAAGTGGCAGGTCTTGAGTTCCTGGCTCAGGATGCAAAGGGCGTAGACTTGGTTTTTGTGCCGGGAAAAAAATGCTGGGTCAGCGTAGAAAGCCGGCATGACAGTTCCGAAAAACCCGGCAAGGCAAAAGCGTCTTTGCGTGGATACTGGCTGCAAACGGCGCAAAGACCGGGTCTGGAAAATCTGGTTTTGCCTGAAGGCCTGCAAGAGTTGGAGCTGGATTGCAGCGATGTGACGCAATGGGATAGCTCGCTGCTGATTTATCTGCGCTACTTGGAACGGCTCTGCCAACAAAAGAAACTGCAATGCCACAAGTCGAATTTAGCTTCGGGCATCGCGAAGTTGCTTGAAATCAGCCTTGCTGACGATGCCGATAAGGCGGTTCACGCGCCACGTCCGCATTTTTTTCAACGCGTTGGTCTGCGCAGCCGTCAGTTGTTGCATAACAGCTTGGTGGTGCTCGCATTCATCGGCGAACTGAGCCTTGCTATCTTCAAACTGCTTTTGGGACAGCCTGGATTCAGAGGGCAAGACCTCTTGCAACAATTTTTAGGAGCCGGTCCGGCGGCTTTGCCGATCATTGCTCTGATTGGCTTTTTAATGGGGCTGATTTTAGCTTTTATTGGTGCGATTCCTTTGCGCTGGTTCGGTGTAGAGTCTTACGTTGCCAGCTTGATTGGCATAGGAGTTTTACGGCTTCTGGCTCCGGTTATGGTGGGCGTAGTCATGGCCGGACGCAGCGGCGCGGCCTTTGCAGCGGAACTGGGCAGCATGCAGATCAACGAGGAGATCGATGCTTACCGTACGCTGGGCATAGACCCAGTGCGTTTTCTGATCTTGCCGCGTTTTCTGGCTCTGACTTTTATGCTGCCATTTCTTTGCCTCTTTGCCGATCTGCTTGGTTTGCTTGGCGGCATGGTAGTGGCGGTGGGCTATTTCGATATCACTTGGCTGGACTATTATGAAACTCTGATCAGAACCACTCGTCTGGCTGATCTATGGGTGGGTCTGTTCACCAGCCTGGTCTTTGGCGCATTAGTTTCCGCTTGCGGTTGTTTCCAGGGTATTAATTGCGGGCGTAAAGCTGAATCGGTGGGCAAGGCTGCTACTGACGCGGTAGTCTACAGCATCGTCTGCATAGTGCTAGCCACGGCAGTTATCACCTATACAACCGTCATTCTGAAAATCTGAAAAACTGTAGCCGGTCGTCGCATTCGCGCAAGCTCGGTGCTCTGCGGCGCAAAGCGATATTTTCGGGACTTGCATGGTGGCGAAAACTTCACATAACGATGGTAAATACATGCTTGAAGTGCGTGGCTTGACCATGCAATACGGGCAGCGTGTCATTCAGAAAAACCTGAATTTTCATGTTTTGCCTGGTGAGGTGTTTATCATTATGGGCGGCAGCGGCTGCGGCAAAAGCACACTGCTGCATCATCTGATTGGCCTGCACAGACCAGTTGCCGGGGAGATACTGTTGGCCGGGCAGAGTCTCTGGGCGCAGGATGACGAGCAGCGCGCTAAGCTTTTGCGGCAAATTGGCTTCCTGTATCAGAAGGCCGGCCTGTGGAGCTCCATGACCTTAGCCGAGAACATCGCCTTGCCGTTGCGTGAATACACCGATTACTCTGATGACGAAGTGCGCGAACTCTGCGAACTTAAACTGGCTTTAGTGGGCTTGGCCGGATTCGGACATTATTACCCTGCCGAGCTTAGTGGCGGCATGCAAAAACGAGCCGGTCTGGCCAGAGCTATTGCACTGGACCCGAAAATGCTGTTTTTTGATGAACCTAGCGCGGGGCTGGATCCGACCAGTGCAGCCAGACTTGATGATCTCATCCTGGAATTGCGCGATAGCCTGGAAGCCACCATCGTGGTGGTCACTCATGAATTGGCCAGCATTTACGAAATCGCTGACCGGGCGATCTTCCTGGATGCTGAAAATAAGACCATCAGCGCCATCGGCAAACCTGATGAATTGCGCCGCACCTGTGAAAATCCACGGGTAAGGGAATTCCTTACCAGAGCCGGGAAATTTAAGGGCTTCTGAAGCAAACCGGGAAAACATAAAATCGGCAGGGCAGAGCTGCCTGAACCGCTGGAACAGAGAGCAATATATGGGTGTAAAAACCAAAACTACGGTGATAGGCATCTTCGTGGTTCTTGCAATCACGCTGGCTTTAATTATGACCATACTCCTGGGCGGAAGGAATTTTTTCGCCGCTAGCCTGGAGTACAAGTTGTATTTCGACAAGTCAGTGAAGGGACTTAGCGTCGGTTCTCCGGTGATGTTTCGTGGCGTACGAGTCGGCCAAGTATCTTCGATAGCCCTGTCTTATCGTGATGACGACGAGTTGCCCTGCGGTGAGGCTGCTTGGTTAATTGAGGTGGTGGCTCAATTGCAACCGGCGGCTTTTGGCATGAAGCGACGTTGGCAGGATTGCTTGCCTGAAGGCATACACACGCATCTGTTTGAAGATGATAAACTACAAGATGTGAAAAGTGTTATTCGGCATCTGGTAGAAAAGGAAAGCTTACGGGCACAATTGCATTCCTTGAGCCTGCTTACTGGGCAGTTGTTTATAGAACTCAATTTTTTCCCGGGTTCGGAATGGACAGAACAGCAGCAGAAAGACTTGCAAAAGGGCATTCTGCCGGTGGAAATATCTAGCATGGATCGTTTGAAACAGAGCTTCAGCCGTAAGGATTACAGCAATCCGCTCGATAGCATTACCATAGCTTTGCACGATTTGTCAATCTATATTAACGAGGGTAAGTTCAGGCAGCTGCTTGATGATCTTAGCACAGCGGCGCATAGCGCTAACCAAATGCTGACCTACGGTGCTGATAACATCGCGCCCTTAATGCGGCAAGTCAGCGCAGTTTTCTTGCTGTTGGACAACCTGCTTGCCAAGATGGAAAACGAACTCGGCCCCATGCTCAGTAACGCGGAAAGTGACGTTAATGTTATTTTCAAGCAATTGCAGCAGGTGAGCAAAGACGTTGGCGATCTGGCTTTATCAGCCAAAGAATTCATTGCACGTTTGGATCGTATGGGTGCTGAGTACGAGCCTGCTTTGCAGGAGATGATGGATAATCTGAAAGTTGGTTCGCAATCTTTGGCTGCCGTGATGCCGGAGCTTGCCGATTTGGTGGCGGAGCTTAAGGCGAGCAGCTCGCCGGAATCGGAGTTGTACGGCAACGTCAACGAAGTCTTGCTTGAACTGCGAAATGCTGCGTCTGCCATGCGAGGCTTGGCTGAGTTTCTGCGTCGTCAGCCGGAGTCTCTACTGCGTGGGAAGGGGGAGAAATGAGAAGTTGCCGTTTTATTTTGCTTGTACTAGGTCTCTTGCTGTGCCAGTCTTGTTTGCGCACCGAGGGCAACACCCGCTATTTTGTTTTGTCACCACAGGCGGTTTCACGGCAAGATTTATCTGTGTCTGTCAAGTTGCGGCGGCTTAACTTGCCCAGGTATTTGAAGCGCTGGGAGTTGCTGCTCATAAACGAAGATGGAGAGCTGCATATCAACGAATTTACCCAATGGGGTGAGCTGCTTGATGAGGGCATACGCCGCAGCTTGCGCTATAGTTTGGCAAGTAATGAGATGTCCAGGCCTGAAAACGCAAAAGATACCTGGCAACTTGATATGGACTTGTGTTCTTTCATTGGTAATGTTGCCGGAGAATTTCAAGTGCTGGCTGATTGCAGGCTGGAACAAGGCAAAGTGAAAAAAATATTCATGCTGGAATTCAGTGTGCCTTTCCAGGTTGGAAAACCAGAAAAATTGGTGAGGGCACATGAAGAGGCGTTGCGAAAAATCGCCGAACAAATCGCAGCGCAAATAAAGATGCTGACTCCGGAAAACTCGGATGACTGCTCTCTGCTTCCAGATCAATGCGTTGGACAGCCCTTACAGTAAAATTTACTTTTTTAACAGCCTCTTATGACAAAAATGCATCACATGTCGGTTTTGCTTTGCGGCCAGCTGCTTTTTTGCTTTTTTCCGGCAAAGGCACAAAATGCGCCCAAACCGCTCGCAGACTTTGTGTTTGAAACTGTGGCCGAGCCGGAGGATCCGGCTCTTTTGCACATGCGTAGGGGCGAGCTGGCTCTGCGCGAAGGCATGTATGATAATGCTATCAGCAATTTTGAAGCTTATTTGACTTACGTGGGCGAACGTCAGCCGGAATTAAGTCAAGCTCTGGGCAAACTGGCTGAAGCCCACTTGCTGAAGAATGACTATAAACAGGCGGAAGCCTTTCTACGTCGCGAACAGGCCAAGCGTACGACCCTGCCTGATCATACCTACGCCTGGTTACTTTATTTGCATGCCGAACTCTATTTCCGGCAGGGATTTTGGCAAGATTGTCTCAATCTTTTGCAAAGCGCCCGCAGATTGGACTTCGGTGAATATGCACAATCGGTATTGTTATTGCAAGTGGATTGTCTGGCGCAATTAGGAAAATGGCACCAGATCATTAGCATTATGGAGCCCTATCTGCGGGAAAAAAGCGAGGAGGATATAGATTTTGCATTGTATGCACGGCTGCTAAAAGCATATCTGGCCGGCGATGAACCGCAAAAAGCATTGCAACGCCTGACGCAAATCAGGGAAAAAATCAGCCCGGAAGATGAATTTGACTTTAAAATCTTGCAGGTTAGTGCTTTGACGCTGGCCGAAGAGCCGGCGCAGGCATTGACTTTTTATGCCGAGATCAGCTCCCGTTGCCCGGAAAAAGAAGACCCGGATTGGTGGCGGATGCTCTGGCATCTGGGCGAGGGCGCATATAGGCATGAATTGTTTGGCGAGGCCGAATCGGTATATAAACAAGCTATGATGGTGGCCGGAAATGCACAGGAACGGGGTAAATGCCTGCGACGTATTGCAGACTGCCAGATCAAACAGAATAAAGCCGGAGAAGCCAGGCTGACATTGGAGGAGTTCAGACGAAAATTTCCCGAACAACCTGAGTATGCTACAGTGAGCATGCGTCTGGCTGAACTCTTGCAGGAGAGTGACAATACCTTGAAGGCGGCGGAACTGTACGCCGAGTTGTCTGATAATGCTAAGATGGTGCCCGTGGAAATGCGCCATGAGGCCGCCAAACGCCAAGCTAAATGCCTGGTGCATGATGGCCAATTGTTGATGGCGGTGGAGGTCTACCGTAAAGCTGCCGCATTGGGGGCTTTCAATGCCGACCTGGCCTGTGAGGCACTGTTTCATGGTGCCGAAATCGCAATTTTAGCCAAAAGTTTGCAGCTGGCTGCAAACCTGTATGAGGAGGCGGCTCAGCGTTATGCTAATAGTGAACTGGGAAAGCGGGCGCGTTTTGAACAGGCTCGAACTCTGTTTGACATGGGCAGGCATAAGGAGGCTGAAACGACTTTTTTGCTGTTTGTGAAAGAGCAGCCCGAGCATGAGTTGCGCTGGGAAGCACAGTTACAAGCCTTAATTGCGCGCAAGATCACCGCAGCCGACTCGAACTCATTGAACGATTGTGCTAACGAACTTCTGGCTTACGCTCGCCTTAGTCCAAAAGAAGATTTGGCTTGGCAGGCTTATGTGGAAAGCTATCAAGGCATGAAACAAGCCGGAAAAACGCAGGAGTTGTTGCCGGTTTTGCAAGAGGCCTTGCAAAAGCTGCCCGAGGCTAAAGGCACAGCATTGCTCGAATACGAGCTGGTGGTGCTGAATTTCCAGCTGGGACACATGACGGAAGCGGTGGCGCTGGCTGACGAGTTCTTTGCCAAACATGGTACAGAGGCGCTTGCTGCTCCGCTTTATCTTATGCTGGGCGACCATTTTGTAGCAGAGGCACAGCTTGCCAAGGCGCAGAGCTACTATGGTCAACTCAATTCGCCCGAGCATGATGCCAAGCTGAAAGCGCTGGGGGCGTATGAAAATGCCAGGTGTGCATTTCTGTTGGAACACTATGAAGAGGCCGAAAGCTTGCTGCAAGCATTGCTTTCTAACGCAGCCGGACAGCCGGAAATCAACGCACAGTTGCAAGGCAAGGCGGAATTTCTGTTGGGCGATATCTATGCTTTGCGCGCCGATTATGAGCAGGCCAGGGCTAGTTTTGCTTTGGCACGTAATAGCGCCAAAGACACCGAATTGGGCTATGCGGCACTGGGACGACAGGCAGAAATGCTGATGGCGCTGGCCGTGGATGATGAAAAGCTCTGGGATAAGGCATTCGAATGCCTGCAAGAAATATTGCAGCCGGGCAGCGGCGCATCTGAAGAATTGCGCGAAATGGCACAGTACCGCACGGCGAAATGCTTGCAGGAAAAAGGCCAATTGCAAGAGGCAATTTTGGCCTACCAGGAAATCTACCTCAATTTTGTCAGTGACCGTGACGCCGGCAAAGTGCGTCCTTGGCGCTATTATTATCTCAGTGTCTTTGCCTTGACTCACTTGCTTGAGCGACAAGGCGATTTGGACTCTCTGCGCAAGGCCGCGCGCTACTATGAGGACTTGGCAGCCTCTAATTTACCGCGTTCACAGGAGGCGGCCTTGAAGGCCAAGGCCATACGGGAACGGCATCAGCTGGGCAAAAAAACAGTGATCCCGCAATGAAAAAGATACTGACGGATTTCTTCGAAAACATTTTCGATTTTAATTTTTTTTCGTGCTCAATGCCTGTGAGGGCACATGGTCGGAGTTGTATCCGACTGACGTAAGGAAAGCAGAATAGATGAAAAAGCCCTCAGTATTTGTGCTGGTGCCCTGTACGCTTTTGACACATTGCTCCCTGGGTGTGGCACCTTGTATTCTCGCTTGGGAAATTATTCATTCGGCGCATGCCCGTATCATGCTGCGGCACCGACGTGGGTATTATTGCCATTGAGGATAAGGCGAGCTTGAAGGTGGTTGCTTTCGTCAGCATTCCATTTGACCTGATTCTGGATAGGATGCCCTCCTCCTCCCGCCAGACTTGATTTTTTGGCTCAATGGGTATAGGAAGGATACTTTCGATGCCCACTTCTGAGCCACACATAGTTGAGAAGCCCAAACAGAGCGTTGCGGGGCAGCAAACAGGCATGGATGAATGCCTGTTTGGGGTTGGGGGTCCAAATAATTTCGTGTGTTTTTTATCTGGGTTTTTCCATAAATAATTTTTCATATTGTAGCCTTTGTAAACATGGGGCCTTTTATGCTTCGTTTCTTAGTTTTCGCTTTTTTATTGTCCTGTCACGCTGTTTTTGCACAGGAGGGTTTTGCTTACGGTGACTCCATTCTTGCGATTGTCGGCGAGAAGGTGATTACTGCTTATGAAGTAATGCAGGCTTCGGCTCGCGAGGAGTCCCGCTTGCCGCGCGACTTAAGCTTGCAGCAGCGTACCGAAGAGGTGGTAGCGCTACGCCGGCGAGTCTTGAGCAATATGATAGACCGCGAGTTAGTGTACTTGGAATTTCAGGCTTTAAAGGCGAAAGTACCCGAGCAGGTACTGCAAGAACGCCTGAATCAGGCTGTGATCATGCAAGCCGGTGGCGACCAAGCCAGGTTTGAAGAGATGCTCTATAGAGAGAATATGAGCTTGCTGGATTTCAGAGAACGACTCGCTAAAAACTTGGCAATAGATATGTTGCTTTATGACAGGGTCAACCGCGGCATTACTATATCTCAGCAAAAGATTGCCGACTATTATGAACAAAACAAAGCGCATTTTAGCAAAGCCGCCAGATATCACTTGGAGGTTATCCTACTGAGGAAAGATGGACGCTATAAGGGCAACCTGGAGCTTGCTTGCGCCAATATATATTCCAGACTGCAAGCTGGCGAGAATTTTACTGAACTTGCGAAAGAATATTCCGAGGGTGCAAATGCTGAAAATGGCGGCGATCAAGGCTGGCTGAGTGAAATGAATATGCAGCTGCATGAGCTGGTCAAAACCATGCAGCCCGGCCAGATTGCCGCTAAGGCCTTGGACTTGGGCAGCAGCCTCTACATAGTACGCCTGAAAGATAAACAAGAAGCCAAAGAACAAATGAGCAGCGAAGACGCGGAAACAATAAAGCAAATCCTTATTGAAGAAGAAGAACAAAAAAGATATGATAAGCTATTGAGCGAACTCAGACTGAAATATATGGTCAGGCGTATGGACGGAGTGCCGACGCAGTAAGCGCACATGAAGAAGGAGATATAAGGGGAGAAAGTGCTCATAGCATTGTAAACTGTGAATTTGTAAACCTGAAAAAAGTCAACTGTTTTTTTAAGCTAACCGGCGTCAATTACAAATTCAGGGCAATAAAGCATTTTTTTTTTCGTTGTATAATGAGTTGCAAATCCGTCAGGGATATACCCCGAGAGCCATATAAATGCTAAACTTATATTTTTCCAAGGCTTGCCTGTTGTCATTTTTATGCGGGCTTGTCTTTCTTTTGTCTTGTCGCAGCACTCATGACTGGCGTGTGCAAGCCGATGAGCAAGCCGAAAAACTCTTGAGTTCATATCAGGAGTCTGTCAGCGGCAAAAGCGAAGAGATTCAAGTGGAGTCGCCAGGCGATAGTTTGCGCCGTCGTTTACTTCTGGAGCAAGGGCTGCATTATCAAGACCCTGCCTCGCTGGGTATCCGCGATCTGCCCGAAAATGAGGCATGGCAGCCGGAGCAGCATTTGCTGGATGCCGATGAAAATGCCGCTCCACAACCGGAATCAGGCCTGCGTTTCAGCTTGGTCGAGGCGCTGCAAGTGGCTGCCTACAATAGCCGTGAATTCCAAAGCCGCAAAGATAATCTCTATCGCACTGCGCTGAACCTGGATTTGGAGACGGAACGTTTCCGTAATACATTCGCAGGAATGATGCAGAGCGAAATCTCAACCAGCGGTGCAGGGGATAACCGAGTGACCGGTATTAATACGCCAGGACGACTGAGCTTAACTAGAAAATTTCGCAGTGGCGTGGAGTTTGGCAGCGCGATTTCGTTGAACCTGGTAAAAATGCTTACCGGTGAAAAAGCCAGTTTCTGGGGACTGAGTGGCGACGCCAGTGTGGCTATACCGCTGTTACGCGGCGCAGGCGAGTTTGTCGCCGCTGAGTCATTGACCCAGGCAGAACGCAATCTGCTCTACGCTGTGCGCGATTTTGAGCAGTACAAGCGTAGCTTTGTGGTGCGTGTCGCGCAATCCTACTTAAATGTGCTGCAAAGCGCTCAACGCGTGCTTAATCAAGAGGCTAACTATAAGCGAGTAGTGTCCTCAACCCGACGTTCAAGGCGCATGGCAGATGCCGGACGCCTGCCGGAGTATCAGTTCGATCAAGCCGTGCAAGATGAACTCAATGCCAGAGACCGCTGGATCTCCTCCTGTCAGAGCCATGAAAGCTCATTGGATAGTTTCAAGGTGATGCTGGGACTGCCGGCAGACGCCATCATCGAGCTGCCCACAGATGAACTGGCCAAAATCGAAAGTGAATTTGCCGGCATGCTTGCCGGCGAGTCACCCATAGACTATAGCGGCAAGGTGCCGCCGGCAGATGCCCCGGTGGAATTGAAAAAGCCCGATGCCGCAGTGACCGGCAAATATGAAATTGATGCTGAAAAGGCGGTTAAGCTGGCACTTAGCCGACGCCTTGACTTACAGACCTTGGCTGACAAAGTCAACGATGCGCAACGCAAAGTCAGAATCGCTGCGGATGCCTTGCGCGCCGAACTCACTTTGGGCGGCAGCGCTGCCATAGGGCAATCCCGCGGCCTGTCCAATGCCGATCCTGGTAATGCTTCCATCAACGCCAGGGAAGGGCGCTATTCCGGCCTCTTGACCTTGGACTTGCCTTTGGAGCGCAGCGCCGAGCGCAACAATTACAGGCAGAGCTTGCTCGAGCTTGAAAATGCAGTGCGCAACTATCAGGGTGAAGAGGATAACATTAAGCAGACTGTGCGTGCCAATTTGCGCGCACTGCTGGAGTATCGCGAATCGCTGATCATTCAGAGCCTGGCCGTAAAGCTGGCCAATCGGCGTGTGGCCAGCACCGACTTGCTTTTGCAGGCCGGCAGAGCCGAGATACGAGACCTGCTTGAAGCTCAAGGCGCGCTGCTATCAGCAGAAAATTCGTTGACTGCTGCTGTGGTTGGCTACCGCATGCGCGAACTCGAGTTGCAAAGCAATCTTGGCGTGCTTTCGGTCAATGTCCAGGGTGAATGGCAGGAAATGGACCTGAGTGAATTCAAATAGCGAGACGCGCATACTGCTGCCGTAATTATGTCAAGCGCAGTGTGCTCGTTTGCAACTTTCTCTTAAGAGGCGAAATCATGGCGTCGAAACCCAAGAGACTTCGTTTTGTTGTGTTGACCTTGCTGGTCTTATTGTTGTTGGTGTTTTTCTATTTCCGTTTTCGTGCCGATGCCGACACAAAGAACACCGGTGCTGGCCTTTATGCCAAGGTTCAGGCGGGGCCTTTGGTAATCAATCTTCTGGAGCCGGGCACCATCAAGCCTCGTGAGCAACTGGTGATCAAAAGTCAGGTCGAGGGCAGGGCGACCATCTTATTTCTGATACCTGAAGGCACCCCGGTTAAGCAGGGCGATTTGCTTGTGGAACTGGATACCTCGACCATAGAAGACAATAAAGTCAACCAGGAAATTACCGTACAAAATGCCGAGGCTGCTCATATTCAAGCCAGGGAGAATCTGGAGGTGGTGCGCAATCAGGCCAAGGCCAATATAGAAAAGGCCGAACTCGCATTGCGCTTTGCTAAAGAAGACTTGAAAAAATACGAGGAAGGCGAATATCCTAAGGTGGTTAAGGAGCATGAAGGCAGGATCACCCTGGCTGAAGAAGAGCTGCAACGGGCCAATGATAAACTCAAATGGTCAGAACGGCTCTTTGCCGAAAAATACCTCTCCGAGACCGAAATGCGCTCTGATCGACTGGCCTGCAAACGCTACGAGCTGGACCTGCAAACCGCAGAAGCCAACCTGGCATTGCTGAAAAACTATACCTACAGAAGACAGATGGACGAGTTGGAAAGCAATGTCTATCAGAACAGCATGGCATTGGAACGTACCCAACGCAGCTCTAAGGCCGACGTGGTGCAGGCTGAGGCTCAATTGCTGGCGCGTGAGTTGGAGTTGAATAGACAGAAACAGAGACTGGCAAAATTTATCACGCAGATCGCTAATTCCAAAATATTGGCGCCGGCTGACGGCCTGGTGATCTATGCAACCAGCGCTCGGGGTAACTGGCGCGGTAATACCGAGCCCTTGGCTGAAGGCCAAGAGGTCTTTGAACGACAGGAACTTATTTATCTGCCTACGGCAGCGACCTTCAACGCTGAAATCAAGGTGCATGAGACTAATCTGAAAAAGATTTATACCGGTTTGCCGGTGCGCATACGTATCGACGCCTTGCCCAATATGATTTTTCAGGGGAAAATAAATAGGATTGCTCCATTGCCGGATGCCAGTAGCATGTTTATGAATCCGGACTTGAAGCTGTATAATACCGTCGTGGAAATCGACGGCGAATCGGATATACTTAAGTCAGGGATGAATTGTGAGGCCGAAATCATTGTTGAACAGCATCCTAATGTCTTGTATATGCCGGTACAGTGCGTGGTGCGCAGAGAGGGGCAAAGCATCGCCTTTGTTAAAAATGCCCAAGGAGAGCCGGAAGCAAGGGTGATAGAGGTGGGTGCAGATAATAACCGTATGGTACATATTATCTCCGGCTTGAAGGAAAACGAAGAGGTACTGTTGACTCCACCACTGCACGCCGCAGTCTCTGCCAGGACCGAAGAAGTGCTTCTAGATGAGAAAATACCGCCGCGACAAGAAGAAGAGAGCGAGAAAGAAAATGATAATGCAAAGCAACGTGGGCGCCGCCAAAGGCTGAGTCCCGAACAAATGAGACAAATGCAGGAGCGCATGGCTAATATGAGCGATGAAGAGAAAGAAGCTCTAAGGCAAAGACATAGACAACGGCAGAAGCCAGCTACTGCTGACAATGACACGCAAAAAACACAGGAGGCGTCGCGTCGCAGGCCTCGGGATGGCGAGAGAAGCATGCGCCAAGGAATGCCCGGAGGCGGGGGTGGAGGTGAGGGGCGGGCAGCCCGGCAAACCGAATAAAATACGCTGCCTGCAGAATGATGAGAACCTAGTGGGACATTTTGAATATGGCTATGCTTCCGACTGAACAAACAAAAGCAGCAGCCACTCCCGCTGCTGCGCGTTTTGAAAATATACGCCGCACCTATATTATGGGAACGCAGCAAGTGCACGCTCTGGATGGCGTTTCGGTAAGCTTTGAGAAGGGCGAGTTTTGGGCTATTATGGGACCTAGCGGCTCAGGCAAAAGTACTATGCTGAATGTACTGGGCTGCTTGGATCGGCCCACCGGTGGCAAGTATTACCTTGATGGGCAGGATGTCAGCGCTCTGGATGACGACGAACTCAGCGATATACGCCTTAAATACTTGGGCTTTATCTTTCAAAGCTTTAATTTGATTCCGCAACTGAGTGTCGAGGAGAATATCGCCCTGCCTTTGTACTACCTGGGTTGGAAGGAGGAGGACAGCGCCAAGAGAGCCAGGGAGTTGGCTGCCATGGTAGGTCTGGAGACGCGGCTGCGACATCGTCCGAACGAACTCTCCGGCGGCCAACAGCAGCGCGTTGCCATTGCCAGAGCACTCGCAAATGATCCGGTATTCATGCTTGCTGATGAACCTACCGGCAACCTGGATAGCGGTACCAGCGAGGAAATTATCAGCTTGCTGAAAAGACTTAACCGTGCAGGTAAAACCATTATCATGGTCACGCATGAGCCGGAGATAGCGCAAAACGCCGGCAAGCGCCTCTATATGCGTGATGGACTGATCGCCGGAATAGAAGGATAAACAAAGTGCTACCGTCACTGAGCAGACTTTTCAGGGACATACAGCTGGGCATCAAGAACCTGCTGCTACATAAGCTGCGCTCGCTTTTGACCATGCTGGGTCTGGTTTTCGGGGTGGGCAGCGTTATTGCCATGTTGGCGGTAGGCGAGGGTGCCAGCCGTGAGGCTCTCGAGCAAATTCGTCGCCTGGGTAGCCGTAATATCATAATTAGCGCCCAAAAGCCGTCAGATGAGCAAACCGCCACTAATGTGCGCTCATTTTTAAGCATTTACGGTTTGCTCTACAGTGATGTTACCAGATTGGCTGAAACTATACCGACCTTGGAGCGCATCGTGCCAGTCAAGGTCATACAAAAAGAGGGGCGCTTGGGCAAGCGCGCCATGGACTTACGTGTGGTTGGCACCAATGCTGACTGGTTTGAGCTGGTAAGCAGACCGCTGATTGCCGGACGTGTCATCAATCAATCAGACCAGGCTGGACGCAAAAATGTTGCCGTGCTTACTGAGTATGGCGCCAGGCGGCTAATGGCGACCGAGGCGGTGATTGGCGAGACCTTGCGTATAGGCAGCAACTACTATGAAGTAATCGGCATTGTGCAAAATGAAAGTGCCCAAGAGGGCGCAATACAGACTCCGGATCAGCAAACCGACGCCTATATCCCCTTGGCTGTCGCCAGGGAACACTTTGGTGATGTTTTCACGCAACGCAAGTCAGGCTCGCAAATCCGCGAGAGGGTCGAACTGCATCAGATTATTGTGGAGGTAGAGAGCACTGAGTTAGTGGAGCTTACTGCTGCGGCCATTGAGCGCCAGATGCAGCTTTATCACAGCAAGAAAGACTATGTCGTCAGTGTGCCTTTGGCCCTTTTGAAGCAGGCAGAGGCCACCAAACGTATTTTTAACACGGTATTGGGTGCCATTGCCGGTATCAGCTTGCTGGTAGGCGGTATAGGCATTATGAATATTATGTTGGCCAGTGTTACCGAGCGTACTCGCGAGATAGGCATACGCCGTGCTATAGGAGCAAAGCAACGGCAGATCATCGCACAATTCCTTATTGAAACCGTGGTGCTTTCCGTGAGCGGGGGTGTCCTTGGCATAGGCTTGGGTCTATTGATTCCTTGGCTTATTAGTAAGATAGCCGGCATGCCTACCGTGGTCAGTGCTCACAGTCTGATATTGTCATTGGGGATAAGCGTTAGTGTCGGAGTGATATTCGGCATCTATCCGGCTATGCGGGCTGCCAAACTGGACCCAATAGACGCACTGCGGCATGAATGAAAAGCAAAAGTAAGGCGAGGATCTTCTGAAGCCTAAGTTAATCTTAAATCATACTAATTAGTGAGTTAAATGACTGTGAAGTCCGGTTCCAAGAACCCTTTGCCGGGTCGCATTTTATTGTTCACCGTATTATTGGCTTTGTTTTTTTTGTTGTGCTTCGCTCTTTGGGGTGATGGTCTGGAAGCAAGTCTAAGCGTTGAGAACTATGTAGCCTTGTTACGCCGTCAAGGTGCCTGGGGCTGGTTGATCGGTATATTCCTGTTGATTACTGACCTGATTTTGCCAATACCTGCTACCGGAGTCATGTGTGCCTTTGGCATAGTCTATGGCTTTTGGGCAGGCTGGGTCGGGGCTGCTATAGGCAGTATGCTGGCAGCTCTGCTGGGCTATGCTCTGGCACGGCTCTGGGGCGACAAAGGCGCTGCCGTGTTAGCCAAGCCGGAAGACTTGCAAGAGTTTCGTCAGCTGTTCAAATCCTGGGGTGACTTGGCTATTATCCTGAGTCGAGCCTTGCCTATACTGCCTGAAGTTATGTCGGTGCTTGCCGGTCTGGCTAAGATGCCTTTGTCCAGGTTTGTCTTGGTCTGTGCTCTAGGCTCCTTGCCGGTCAGCGCCGTTTACTGCGCTTGGGGTAGCTATATGGGCGCTGAGGCACCAGTGGCGGCTTTCTTGGTGGCTATAATTTTGCCTGCCCTGTTATGGACTGTGTTCAAATGGGCGAAGAAGTCCTGCAAAAATTAAGTTTATGTTCTGGTCTCTTTTGGCTGCATTTTATCCGCAGATTAAGCAGATGTGCGCAGATAAAATGCGCTCGGAATCTTTCTGGACGGAGCTGCCTGTTTTTGGAAACTGCACTGATCGCTAGTCCATGTTCTACAAAATAGGTTGTGTTTCACCCGGGTGGTGTCATTCGGGTCAAGATCAGCAGTGCGCCTGCGATGGCACCAAGCACATAACCCAGCAGTTGAATGGCTACCAGATGTTCACCAGAAATCTTGTTGATAATCTTGTGCAACTCACCCATTTTCAGGCTTGCCACCGAATTCTGAATCTTCTCCGGCAAGCGGAATTTTTCGATGATGTCCATTTTTTCCTGTTCAAGTCGTTGCAGTATGAGTTCCTGCAATAGCGGGAGCATGCGCTGCTCAACCGCATTCCAGAATTCATCTTTACGCAGCCATTGATCTACCATGCCGGGAATATTTTCCGCCAGGAATTGTCGGCAGATATCTTCAACCTGTTTCTGCTTTTCGTCAAGATATGATTTCAATTCCTCGGCTGCCCTTGCGGATCGCAGATAGTCCTGCAAGCGGAGAGTCAGCTCGACCAGCTCCTGTTTGATTACGTCATGCGTCTCCTGTGTCTCGAGTTTGTTCTGTATCTGTGCTTCAAGACGATCCCAGTTCAAGTTGTCAATCAGGATCTCTGCCAGCTTGTCAACACTGAGCCAGGAACTCAGCGTCGGATGCTCCTGCTGAATATAAGCTCTCACAAATGAACCGGAATTCCGTCGGATTTGCTCGCTGAAATAGGGGGCACGCTTCTGCAGTTCACCACTGATCGCGGCGGCCAGACGTTCTGTATTTTCAGAATTATTCAGCCAGTCGGACACCAGCTGATCGTAAAGACGGCTAAGATTCTCCGCAGTCAGAGTGTCCTGCACCACCTTTTTTATAGTCAGCTCAAGATAAGGAATCAGAAAATCTGCAATATTTGCGCTGTATTTACTCAAAAAGCGGTTTGTTTTGCTGCGGATTTCCTCAAGCAATTCCCGATTTTGCAGATATTCTTTGACGATATTGCCGAGCTGTTCGGCCAGTTCCTCGGGTTTTAGCAGATAACGCGGTATCTGTTCTCCGAGAGCAACGGCGAGTTTTTCCTTGTTGCGTGGAATTACTCCCTGCATTCCCCAATACGATTGATATGGTTTGAAGAGCATCCAGATGGCAATGTAGTTGGTCAGGTAGCCTACTGCCGCAGCGACCGCTGCTGTTCCCAGCCAGGAAGAAAACAGTACTGCACCCAAGTCAACCTGAAATCCATGGTACAGCACAGCAGAACCGGAAAGCAGGATCATGGTCAGCCAGCTTATAACCGCTACAAATCGATCAATTATGCTCAGTAACTTGTTCGTATCCTTATCCGTATTCATAAATAAAACACATCGTACACCTGGCTATAGTGCGCTTCAGAATTGTCAGTGATTCATCCTTGCCATGTTGCAAACAATTATTGATAGAAACATTGCGCATCATGGTACCAGCGGGGTATCTTACGCTCACCGCTTACGGGGTGCCTGTGGGTTTTTTTCGCATATCGAGAGCAAGAGTACTTCCAGAGCCAATGATTCATCTACGTTGGCCTTTAAGGCGCGCAATAATTCTTCCATCCAGAGCAGGTCTTGTTCGCATGTTTGCAAGGCTTCTTCGCCGGTTTTGCTCTTCTTATCCAGAGCCAGAAATTCCGGGTGCGGCAGCAGTTCGTCCTTCACACCGGCGGCGCGCAGCAAGCGTTGCTGGAACCAAGTAAGCATGGCGTCAAGCAGTTCTTCGCGCATTCTAACATATTCTGACTCTATTTTTACCGTCCGAAGCTCGTCGAGTTTTTTTTGCAACGCCTTATTGCCGTCGGCGCTATCTTCCCAGCGTCGATCCCAATTTTCCTCCACGCTATTTTCGGCTTCTTGTCGCAAAGAGCTCAATATTTTTTGAATATCGGCATGGCTTTGCATGGCTACTTTGATTCCGGCTTGTCGTTTGATTCTTGCCAATATTTCAAATAGTCCATATTGTTGTGCCAGTGGATATTCCTGTTTGTTTTGCAGGAGGAGCAGGGTTTGGCATCTTGAGCGAATAGTGGGCAGCAGTTGTCGCGGTCTGGTAGTGGTAAGCAACAACATAGTGCGTGGCGGTGGTTCTTCCAAGGTTTTCAGAAAGGCATTTTGTGCTTCCGCCCCCAGGCATTCGGCTTCTGAGATCAGGCCGATTTTAAGCCTGCCGGCACTGCTGACCAAGCTGAGCATATTTTCGAATTCGCGCATGGCGTCAATAGTGATAATTCGCGACTTGGACAGCGGTGCAAGTGTGTACAGTTCAGTATAGGAATTGTTTTGTATGAGCTGACATGAACGGCATTTCATGCAGGCAATGCCGGTTTGGTTGCCATGCGTACAAGCCGCAGTCTGTGCCCAAGCCATGGCAAATCTGTGTAACAACTCCGGCTGGTCGCCGACCAGCAGGTATGCTTGACCCACCCTTTCGTTTATCTTGGCCTGCTCAAGAAAATAACAGGTCTTTGGAAACAGGGAATGGAATTCAGCCAATGACATTGCGTGCCTCTTGCAGGATTTTTGCAGCCAGTTCCTCTTTAGGCAGGCTCGCGTCAAAAGTCTTGATACGCTGTGGGTATTGTGCAGCTAATTTCAGAAAACCTTGGCGCACCAGTTGGTGAAAGGCTCGGTTTTCGGCTTCAAAGCGGTCATCGTCTGTAAATGTAGGTTTCAGCTTGCGCAATCTGGCGAAACTGGTTTCTACATCCAGGTCCAGAAAGAAGCTCAGGTCCGGTTGTTTGCCCTGTAAGGTGAATTCATGCATAGCTGCGATAAAGTCCCTGCTGAGCCCTCTGGCCTCGCCTTGATAGGCACTGGTGGAGTCGATGAAGCGGTCGCAGAGGACTATTGCTCCTTGGCGCATGGCCGGCAGGACAAGCTGGCTCATAAGCTGCGCTCGACTGGCTCCGAAAAGCAGTAACTCCGCTTCAGGGGAAATGTCCTCCCCTTTGAATTGCAGCAGGATGCGCCTTATTTCCTCCCCCAATATGGTGCCGCCGGGTTCGCGAGTCTCATAAACTTGATAGCCGCATTGGCGCAGACTGGCGGCCAAAAGCTGCAACTGAGTAGACTTGCCGGCCTTGTCAGGACCCTCAAAACTGAATAAAAGACCGCCGGGTATAGTTTTCAAAACCTGTGCTCCATGGTTGATTCTAGCTGTATTTCAAGACCAAAGAAATATAATACTACAATGGAAAAATCATAATCAATGGGCAGAAGAAAGGGCAAACTACAAAAATAGCTAATGCCTCAGTCTTTTGTATCACTGGCTTAACGTGGCAATATATGGAACCTATGGCGCCAACACTCTTTATTTAACGCTTTGTAACCACACCGGCGACGCCACTTAGTAAAGTCGCCTTGGCGTTCTTGGCGGTTAAATGAAAAGGGGCAGCCGCCGGGAAC
>JAAZKR010000278.1 GCA_012799725.1 Oligosphaeraceae bacterium
CCCAGGCTTCAGCCTGGGGTGGGAAATCCCACCAAACACAGTGCCTTGTAAAGGCACTACAATTCTGAAAAATCTTTCTGGAAAAACAAGAAGTTTGAGGATAGTAGTACGAAGAACACGAAGAACTTGGCGTGGACTGATCATCCACAACCCAGTTGAAAGACTCAATCCACAGATTACACAGATGCCGCAGATCTGAGTAAATCTGCGGATAAAATAAAAATCTTTCTGAAAAAACAAGATTCTGGGTGATAGTAGTACGAAGATGGCATTTTTTGCAACCTTATGGGCTGAATGTGGTTCAAATATTTAAGTCATTCGCTGTCTTCTGCATAGCCAAACCACCGATGTGGAACATCTTCCTATGTCTCTGATTCGACTTGCAAACCATTGTTTCCTGCCTTATACTCTTGAATTACCTAAATTCAACGGTTTTAATAAGGGGAAGCACGGCTATAACGAGAGCTTCCGATTCGAGCCGACTTTCTAATTTCTTAACCATTCGATTAACTTCTTGTTTAGAGCGCCTATGCTTGGCGAAAAAGAGCATCCTAAATCACTTCCGGGAGCAGAGCACACTGCGGCTGATAGAGAAACCACTGCGATATTGCCTGAGCACGAGAAGAAACAGCGCAGTGAGACGCCAGCCGACGAACTGCTTTCCACACGGGTGCCGGGATTTGAACTGCTTTCTGTGCTGGGTTCCGGCGGCATGGGCACCGTTTATCTGGCCAGACAAAATAATCTGGAACGCCTAGTGGCCATAAAGGTCATTAATGCAAAGTACGCTGAAAACCCGCACTTCATCGCCTCTTTGACACAAGAAGCCTTGACCATGGGCGCGCTTAGCCATCCCAATATCGTCTCTTGTTACGATGTGCTGACCGATGCCAACGGCGTCTTCATTATCATGGAATATGTACCGGGTCGGCTGACAGCGCGCGACTTGGTGCTGCGCTTGGGACCACTGCCTGAGGACATGGTGGCAGAAATAATGCTGCAAGTGGTGAAAGCGCTGGCCTACGTGCACGCCAAAGGATATATACATCGCGATTTGAAGCCGGATAATCTGCTTATTTATCGCGATTCACCACAGCCGCCTAAAAACTTTGCCGAGGTTTTCTCTGTACCGGACAGCCGTATTATGGTGTGTGACTTTGGCATAGCTGCCGGGATACACACCATGGCACATCAGAGCGGCAAGAAGCTGTTCGGCAGCCCGGCTTTTATGTCACCGGAACAGGCCTTTTATCCGGAAAAAGTAGATTTCCGTTCGGACATCTATTCTTTGGCAGCAACTGCGTATTATCTTTTGACTGGAGCGGCGCCATTTGACGGATATGAGCGCGATGAACGCCTGCTTCTGAAAGCTGAAAATGACATCCCCTCTCCTACTGGCACGGGGCAACGGAAAATCGATAGACATCTGGTGAAAGTGCTTGAAAAAATGGGCACGGCAGACATGGACGAGCGTTACTCGGATTACGCCCCCCTGCTTCAAGATTTAGAGTACCTCTCGCTATATTATGCCGACAAGCAAAAAAGGCTGCCATACCGAGTCACGCGGCGCAAACGCAGCTTTTTCCTTGGGCTGCTGGTCGGATTGGTCATTTTAATAGCGGGGGTGGCGCTACATCAGTTAAGAAACTATTTTCGGCTGTTGAGAGAACTCAACTATGTCTCCAAAACCATATCGCTGGTCTTTTGGGAAGGGGACTTGGATGCTTGGCGCATTTTTCAACGTGACGTCGGCTGTGAGCAGCCTAGCCTTTTCGGCCCCTATGAAGCAGCAGCCCTGACTTTAAAAGAGGCTCTGCAACCGGGTCAGTCACTACGCTTCAACTTGCGTTTGCAGGGACAACGTCCCAGCTCCATAGCCATTTTGGATGATGAGGGCGCAAAAAGGATCGGCTTTGATTTTTACAACCTGAAAAATAGTCGTCAACTTATTGTGAGGATGCGCCTTGGTGACGAGAATATCCCGCTCGGGCATGCTGTGCTGACTGAATCTTTGGCTTGGACTCAGATAGAAATCACAGTCAATGCGCAACAGATCTGGTTTTATATGAATGGTGAACTCAGGGGCTTCAGGCATTTTGAAGAACCGCTGCAGGGTTGGAAGCTGCAAATCGACCAGGTCAGAGCTGGTTTCATACAGCTGAAAAACATGTATGTGCTTGAGTCACAAAAGAACAACAATAGCCCTACGCATGAGCGTTGAAGTTAATCCAAAGTTTTCCACTCACAATACGTACATTTTTTACAGTTCTCACCTTGCAGCATCTCCCAAAGATGCTATCTTTATACAGCCGTCACGTAGACTGTAAACTCAAAAACTTCACTGTCTCGTGTATAATCGGCATGCATCACTACTGTGACAACGTTATATTGTTTGTCACACCCGATTTTTCACGCTATAGACAACTATGTCAGATACCCCACTTTCAGTATTGCTCTCACCTCAGCTTTTAGCGCGTATTGATGATTACAGGCTACTAGCCCGCGTTGCAGTAGAAGGCTTGCTCGCCGGCTTGCAACGCAGTCGAAAGGCGGGCGGTGGCTGCGAATTCTTACAGTACCGTGAATATGTAGCCGGAGATGAGCTCAAGTACTTGGACTGGAAGCTGCTGGCAAGACAAGGCAAAGCCTATACCAAACAGTTTCAACAGGAAACCAATATGCGCTGTGCTATCCTTATAGATGCCAGTGCCTCCATGGGCTACCGGGGTGAAAAAGCGGCTTGTGAAAAGTTCCGCTATGCCGCTATTATCGCCGCATGCATAGCCTATCTTGCCCAAAAACAGGGCGACCAAGTCAGTCTTTGCGTTTATGCGGACACCGAGCTTTTAAGCCAACCCGGCAGCCGTAATTATTCCGTAGGCGGGCTACTCAGTGCCCTGGGACGTATTTCTGTCGCCGGCACCACCGACCATGAGCTTGCCGTCCAATTTGTTGACAAGGCATTAAAACGCCGCAGCCTTATTGTTTGGCTTTCGGACTTTCATCATTACGAGACGCAACTAGGCGACTCTCTCAGCCGTTTCAGGCTTTCTGGTCATGACAGTATGCTCTGCCAAGTGCTTGACGAAGATGAACTCAATTTGCCTTTCAATCGAACCTTGCGCTATGTCGACAGTGAGAGCAACCGTGAAATCAGCACCAATGCCGGACTAATAAGGCAAGCTTATAAGCAACGGTTGGGGCGTTTTCTAGAGGATACACGCCGTTGCTGTCTGGAACAGCAATGCGACTATCTGCTTGCTTGCACTGCCGACAATATCGGCGAGCTGCTGGCCGCCTGGCTCGATAAACGGGAGGGCATGCTCTAATGCCGACATTTGTATATCCGCTTTTTCTTTGGGGTCTGCTGGCCATGGCTGCGCCACTTGCGCTGCATCTGCTCAATCGGCAGCGCCCAAAACGTCTGCTTTTTCCCAGCATCAGATTTTTGCAATTTGCACAATTGCCCCGTGAAGGGCGCAAACGCCTGCAAGACCTACTTTTGTTGCTCTGTCGCCTTTTGATTTTTTGTCTGCTGGTACTCATCATGGCAAGGCCATATTGGCGCAAAAAAATATTGCCTGCTGCGGGCATTGAGCTTAAAGAGGCTCTTTTTCTGTTGGATAACTCTGCCAGCATGCAGGTAGCAACCACCTTGGATACAGCCAAAAAGCTGGTGCATACTGAGCTGGACAAGCTGAACGGCTGGCGCAGTGGTATCATTCTGTATGATGCAGCAATCGTAAAGACACATCCCATAAGCGACAATAAGGCCGGCATATATGCTCTGCTGGATAACTGGCAGCCTAGCTTTCTGGCCGGCAAGCCGGAGCAGGTACTGCCACAGGCAATCGCAGCATTTTCCGAAGCTGCCTCACAAAAACGCCTGTATATCATTAGTGATTTTCAGCGCAGTGACTGGAGATTGCAGGCAGCTCGGGTGCCTATCGACATCCAACTGCAATTACTGCAAGCAGCAGCACCGCCACGAGAAAACTGTGCCATCGCCAAGGTACAGTGCCAAAGCCAAAGTGATGGGCGTAAACGCATCTTGGTACATTGCCGCAACTATGCCGGCAGTGAACAGGAACGCCTGCTAAGCGTAAACTTGGGCGCAAATAGTCAAAGCCGAAAAATCATCCTTCCTCCCGAGCAAAGCCAAAAAGTAGCCTTTATCTTTGAAGACTTGGCAAAAGAGAATAGTCGCGGATTGGCTAGCTTGAGCTCGGATAACTTTACAGCTGACGATGATTATTATTTCTGGGCCATAGACCCACCACCAGCCAAAGTATTGCTGTTGCGGGCAGACGACGGGCGGGATCAAGGCACAGCAGCGTATTTTCTACAAACAGCGCTTGAGGCCGAACAAGAAGGCGTACCTGAACGCTTCCAAGTACAGACACTGCCTGCTGAGGCGCTTTTCGCCGCCAGCCTGGATCAAGTGCAGATAGTTTTTCTGTTGGGTGCCGCTGAACGACTTAGCAGCAATGATTTTGCCACGCTTGTCGCTTTCATGCAAAAAGGCGGTGCGGTGCTGCATTGCCCCGGTGCAGCTGCAAATCTGAGCTGGTATGCCCTGCGTCAACACGGCCTGGCTGATATACAGTACGCCGGTATGGCCGGCGAGATTGGCATGCATCAAGCCTTGGGTCTGGGCTGGCTGGACCCGGACAGCTTCTTGGCCCGGGTCTTCACGCCAGAGAACCGCAGCGATCTATTTATGTTCAATATACGCAAGCATGCTCTGCTCAAAGAAAGCGATCGGGAAAAAGTGCTTCTGCGCAGTCTTGACAAGCAGCCCATATTGCTGGAAAGGAAACATGGACAAGGATATTTTTATAGCTTTGCCTTTGCATTTGACTTGAGCTGGAGTGACTTTCCGCTTACACAATCTTTCCTGCCGTTGCTACGCGAGCTATGTGGCAGCCTTGCTGGTAATCCAAGCAATAAAATCAGTCTAGCCTGTGGTGAAAAGCCGCCACAAATCAGCCGTTTGGACGGCAGTCTGCCAAAACCGGAACCAGGTGCAGACCTGCTACGCCCAGGTCTGGCACGCATGGAAGAATATGGTCTGGAGATCAACCTGCATCCTGGCGAGTCTGATCCTGATTACATTAAAACAATAGACCTGCACCGGTTTCTGCATAGCCAGAAAGCGGGAAGTTTTCAGACAGCCGCCAGCATCCCGCAACGCGGGGTTCTCTGGCAGGTCTGTGCTGTCCTGCTGGCGTTGCTCGTTCTTGTAGAACTGTTGCTATGCCGCCGTGAGGATCTAAAATCCTAACCGGCTTGTTTTTTCATTTTTTGACGTATATTCCCCCCTCCCCCC
>JAAZKR010000279.1 GCA_012799725.1 Oligosphaeraceae bacterium
ATCAGCGCCTGGAAGGCGCCACTTCATGATGAATTTGCCGTATCGGCCAGAGAGGAAGCCGAGTGAGGCCACCTCGAAAGAGCTTATATGACAACGAGTTAGATAAAAATTATCAGCAAGATCTTTCATAACAAGAAGAAATCGAGCAACAACAGCACAGAAAACACCCTGTCACCAACAGGGCAAACAGTATAAATCTTACAACTTCCTGAGAATAAAGTCATTAGGAATAAAGCTCAGCTTTGACTGCTTTTTTAGGTTTACAGGATGGCGTAAAAACATTGAAAAATAAAAATGCAAGGACACGACAAAAATGACAGATTTACAGTTTGATGGATTAGGCGCTGCTTTCTATCCCGAACAGCAACCGCCGGAACTCATTCCGGAATATATCGAACGTCTGGCTGAAGCTGGCCTTGCATTTGTCCGCATGGCAGAATTCGCCTGGGACAAATTGGAACCTGCCGAAGGACAATACGATTTCAACTGGCTGGACAAGGTCATCTCGCTGCTTGACGCCAGAAAAATACGTGCCTTGCTATGCACACCAACCGCCGTTCCCCCAGTATGGTTGGCCACGGGAAATGAAGACATGTATCCTGTGTTGGACAACGGCAAACAACTGCGCTTTGGCACGAGACGCTACGTATGTATCACCTCTCCGGAATTCCGCCGTACATCCTTGGCTCTAGTCCGCGCAATGGGACGTCACTATGCCAATGATAAACGTATCATCGGATGGCAATTGGACAACGAAGTAGGCGGCCCATTCTGTTTCTGCCCCCGTTGCCTAAATTTGTTCCGGAATTATTGCCGGGAAAGGTTCGGCAGCATTTCTGAATTCAACCGCTGCCTCCACACCCATTTCTGGGGACAGGCTTTGCAGGATTTCGAACAGATTCCGTTCCCGACAGACTACCAAAGCCCAACTCTATGGCAGATTTATCACCAGTTTTTCTCCAAGACGGTTATCGAATATTACCACCAGCAGCTGCAAGAATTGCGGGTCTGCGGAGTCACAGCGCCGATAAGCACCAATATGATGCTGACCTGGTATGGCTATGACCATCGAGAAATGATCAAAGGCATGGATTACGCCTGTGGAGATTACTACTATTCGGCCAGCCCATTCGGGGACTTCCCGGTCGGAGAAAAAGAGTATGGCAATGATTTCGCCGGGGACGCATTTTTATCCGCTTATCTGCAAGGACTTAAACCGGAAACCAATATACGTTACCAGGAATTTCAGTGTGCGCCGGAACATTATACTTGGTATCAGCCCGTACCCAATGAAATCCGCAACCGTACGTTGACCCAGATTGCCCTCGGGGCAGATCATATTTGCTACTTTCGCTGGGATTGTTGTTTGAGCGGCGCAGAACGCGACGCATATGCGATCCTGCGGTCTCCCCATCACCCGGGGAGAAACTTTGCTGAAATCAAAGCCTTGAGTTCCGAATTGGCTATGATGAAAGAGGACTTGAATGGCAGCCGCCCGCAGAAATCAGATATTGCACTGCTTTATTCTTACGAATCACAATATGACTTCGGCGAAAATACCCGGTGCCCTGACCTTGAAGGGCCGTCAGGAAATGGATATGCCATGTTCCTGTGCCGGCAGTTTCGGGCTTTGGCAAATATTCATTGTCGCCCGGAAATCGTTTTCCCTGATGGAAATTTTTCTTCCTATAAGCTTATTATTGCTCCTGCGCTCTATATTCTTTCTCCAGATATGATTGATAGAATACGGGATTATATACGGAATGGCGGGATATTCCTGTTCCTTCCCCCCTCTGGTATCGCTGATGAATTCGGAACCCTTTTCCCAACCCCGCCGCCCGGCCCCTTGCAGGATATCTTTGGCATGGTGGTCACTGGTTCCGGCCGTTACAATGAAATTATGGGAAAGGTAAAACTGGTGAGCTGTTGTCCTGAACTACCATTCCAGAACCTGAATGTAAACCGTTGGTTGGACGAGATTGCTCCTCAAAATGGGACTCAGGTGCTGGCTACTTTTGCAGGTCAGTTCCATCAAAATATCCCTGCCATGACATGCCATAAGTACGGACAAGGGAAGGCACTTTATCTGGGAACCTGGCTTGAGCGCGAGGAAATGACGTCTTTTTATTCTGCTCTTCTGAGATATCTAGCCATGGAAAACGATGTTCCTCAGCTGCCAGCCGGCGTTTATGCCGCAGAGCGCATCAAGGACATGTGTACCCTGACTTTCCTGATCAATACAACAGCCTGTATGCAAAAATTCCACTGGCAGAATCGTGAAATCACATTGACGCCCTTTGATGTAAAATGCATCCGGACGGTCAGTGATGTGCATGAAGGCGGCATCAAAAGAAATTGATATTCGCATCTGCCGTTATGCAGAACATGCCATAACAGCAAAAGTACGTTCATGAGCAGCGCAGTTATGGCTCTTCAGTAGTCATTTCCTCGAGTCACTCAGATTTTTGCATCGTCACTGTGATGGAGGAGATCATGGCTGCCTTGCTGCGGTCTCGATAAGCAGACTGCACATCATGCAACCCCAGAAATGCGTAGTTGACATTATTTGTCAAGATCATTTCAGGGTGTTCCACGACTCCAGAGGCGGCTGAGACTGCCGCAGGAATATAGAGCCCCTTGGCTGTTTTTCCGGAAACATAAGCGATTCCCTGGCCACCGAATCCGAATACCTCAAAACGCACTTCCTTGATCTCTTCATCATCTGACAGGAACAAAATGACTTCATAATATGGTTTGCCGCCGCATTTAAAACACTGACAGGTGAGTTCTTTGCCATTAACCAGAATTCTGCTCCACGCCGCTCCGTAGTAATCCGGCTGTGCAAACAGCACAGTCAGACACCCATGGCATGTAGAAGTGCTGACTTTATCCAGTGCAGTAAGCCAGTTTCCAAACTGATGACGGAGAATATTCCCGGAATTTTCGGGGCGATACGCTTCATAAAAGGGAATATACTCTTGTGCAGCTGACTCCAGCTCTTTCTTCAGCTGATCAAATGCTTCATGTCGCATTCCTTTGAAATACTTCCAGCAGGAAATGGCACAGCGCATTTTCAGTAGCTTGAACCGGCAGTCAAAAAGGATATCCTTGAGGATTATTTCCCCAGAAGTGTCTTGCAGCCGTCCCTGGTATTGGGTCAGAATAGACGTCACTGCCTGCAGAGAATGAAACAGCACATGATCCGGGCCATTGAAATCGAAGATGGTCAGATCAGCAAGACTGACAGTCGGAAAATAGTTCGCTTGGCTGGCGTATGCCTCGATGGCATGCTGGAATAACACATTTTCCATGCTGAACAATTGCTTCAAGCCTTGCTTCATCGCTTGACCGCCGTCTTCCGCTTCACCGCCCCAAAGCTGTCCAACCATGGCAATATTGGGATAATATTTATACATGAGAGACCCTGCTTTTTCCCAAGTGGTCAGCAAGCCGCCCGCAGGATGGTGATTCTCTGCATATTCTGTAAAAGTCTGAGGGTTGCTGAATGTATAATCCGCCGGAGCGATCAGGTACTCAAATCCCAACCTGTCATAACGCTCAAGCCAATCTTCGAATCTCTGATTGGAAAAATGTCCATAGAAACAGGGGACATTCTCGCGGTAAAGCCAGTTGACCATGATAACATCACGCGGCACTTCCGACAAAATATCCGGATAAATCTCAAACATGTCATCCCACATCATCATGCGTTTGCCCAGCTTTACGACCAGCTCATGAACAAACTTGATGTGTTGCAGAAACAATTCCTGTTCCCCTGCAAAAGTTTCAGTTTTTTTACGGCATTCCGGACAATATCCAATATTATAGACCTCATCAGCGCCTATATGAAGATAACTCGAGGCTTCAAATATCTCCGACACCTCGGTCAAATAATTGGTCAGCAGCTGCCGTACAGCTGCACTGGATGGACACAGGTCAATATCCAGAGCGGGAGAAGCTGTTATGCGTCCCTTGGAACCGTCACGGAGTTCAGAAAGGGGTTTGAATTCTTCTTTTTTTAACAGCAGGTCTGCATGCCCCAAAGTCGCTAGTCCGGGAATGATTGAGACGCCATGTTGCGCAGCATAGCCAATGATTTCTTTCAGTTCTTCTGCGGAATATCCCTCTGCCTTGCCCAAATCAACACTTTTGGTTCTCACTCGCCATTCCAGATAGAGAAGAAGCGTGTTATAATGATTCCTGGCAATAAAATCGATGAATCCTTTAATGAACTCTACCGTTTCCATCTGGCGTGCCAGATCAAGCTGAACCGCACAAATCCTATATTTGTTTTTCATTGTTTTTCTTCTACGGATCGGAAACTGGAAGACAGTGGGGAAAGTTTGAAGGGTATACCTTTCGCATAATATAATATCCACACTATAATAACTGATGCGGCGTCTAGCTTTTTACGTTTTTTTGAATTTATATTCGGCGCATCGATAAATTCATGGTGATTTTACGGCACAGCCATCCCATAGACTATGATGTAATGTACAGAGTTGCCGGGTAGGCCAATGAATCAAAAG
>JAAZKR010000040.1 GCA_012799725.1 Oligosphaeraceae bacterium
ACCAGAAGCTCAATCAGCGTGAATAAGTTACGACTTTTTTTCATGATGTTTGTCTCCTTTGTTTGGAAAAATGACAAATGGGAAAAATCAACAAAAACGCTTATAATCCCCTACAAGAAGATGGAGTGGCGGTTCATCTTCTTCAATGTGCGGGAAACGTTGTTGTTCCCCAAAGAAGATATTATCTGAATGGTCATCATTAATTGCGGAAACCTCCCCAATGATGACCGGCTCTTTTTCGGCCCAGAAAGAGTGGAAGATACCCGGCTTCAGAGTCAGAGACTCGCCAGGGTTGATACGGAGGCGTCCGCCGGCTGGAAGGCGATGGACGGTGCCGTCTCCGGGAACTTCAACCGGTGTGGAATGATCCAGCTCTGCCGTTCCCGGGATGCAATTGAAAAACTCGAAGACAAGGCAACCCCCTCCCCGGTTGATGATGTCTTCCGTCTTATGCAGATGGTAGTGCAGAGGAGTTTTCTGGTTGACATGCGAGAGCATGATTTTTTCTGCATAAGGCTTGCAATAGTCAGGATGATCGAGGATGCCGTTGCGAAGGGTAAACAGGAGCAGCCCCTCCTCCTGATATCTTCCACGTCCGAAATCGGTCAGGTCCCAACCCAGCTGGCAAGCTTGGATTTCAGGATAATCCGCAGCACGTTCCAGATATTGCTCCGGAGACCATTCGGCAAAGGGGGGCAGATAAAACGTATTCCGATTGAAGCGCTCTTTCGCATCACGCAAGTATTGATTGATTTCACTTCGCTTCATGTTGCATTTTCTCCTCGGAATTGGCAGATCAGCCGTTCCACATGCCGCGAAACAGCTTCCACTACCGGCTGATAAAACTTCCCCGGCACAGATGGTGTCAGGTGCCCACGTGCTTCATCAATCGCCTTCAAGTACGTCTTATGAATCTCTGTGCAGATGTTGATTTTCGAGATGCCAAGGCGGATCGCCTGCATCAGCTGTACATGCGGCGTTCCCGAACCGCCATGGAGGACAAGCGGGATGCCCGGCAAAGACTGCGCGATTTCCTGCAAGAGGTCCAAGCGCAATCTGGGTTCCCCCCTGTAGTCCCCGTGAATGGTGCCGATGGCTACGGCCAGGCAGTCAATGCCGCTTTGCTCGACAAAACGGACGGCTTCACTGGGGATAGTAAGAGAACTCTCGGCAATAATTCCCCCTTCTGCCGTACCGCCCACATGCCCCAGCTCGGCTTCGACACTGACACCCCGGGCATGGGCAAGTTCTGCTGTCTTTCGTGACAGCTCACAGTTTTCTTCGAAGGGCAGAGCGGATGCATCCAGCATCACAGAGGTGAAGCCTGCCTCGAGGCATTCCTGTACGTGCTCTAGTGTAGAACCGTGATCCAGATGCAGGGCGGCAGTCAGATGATACTTTTCAACATAGCCTTCTACCATGCGCCGCAGAACGTCCGCACCGCCCATTGTTTCGTATTCAGCAGGGCTTGCCTGGAAAATGACCGGCGCATCGGCGCGAGCGGCGGCTATGGCGATGGCATGGACATTATCGCTGTTCCAGCATTCGAAGGCCCCCACGGCGCAGCGCTTCCGTCGGGCATCCTTCAGCAATTCATCCATTCGGCGAAGTGCCACTCTTTCACCCTCCTTTTCGTATCAGATTGACACGGCGGGTCTCACCGGGCAGCAAGGTTATGTAATCATCTGAAAAGAATGCATTGGTGGTATCAGGCGCCCCTTTCAGCGTGGCAAGCCGCACGCAAAGGGCACAGTGTTTTCCCTGGTTTTCAACCTGGTATGCATCGTCTTTCTCATGGGTAATGCCCACCTCTGCTCGACGGCTGAAAAACGTCGTGAAATCAGGGGCGCCATAAAGTCGGGTTGCAGAAGCAATTCCCGGAATTTCCATCCGGACGACGAGGACGTCTCCGAGAGGCACCTCCTCCTTCAGGCGAAGGAGGCTCTGGGTTCCGGCAGTCAGGGAAAGGCGCTTTTGTTTTTGTAGTAGCAGCTGCCCTGCAGCAGTCCACAGGGAGAGTTGGGCTTCTACGGTACGATCGGATGCCGCATGGGGCGCAACGGTGCAATTCCACTCGGCTTGCAGAACACTATCCGGAATGCACCAGCTGTTGTCCTTGAGGGAGAGCAGCACGGGGGCACTTGCTTGTTTTAGGGCATAGAGCGCCTGCTTGGGAACCCCATAATAATCTATGATACTCCAGGCGCAGGTCGGCCAGGGCTCATTGTATTGCCAAAAAATGCTGCCGGAACTTGCGGGGAAATGTCTTCTGTAGTGCTCAGTCATGTAAAGGGCGACGTCAGCTTGCGCCAATAGGGTGGCATTGCAAAATTGCTCCGTGGTCTCCACCTTGAATTTCTGCAGTGGGACATCAAAGGAATAGACAGGGCGCAAACGCATCGGATTCAGGAAATGGTACTGGAGCGACTGCCCTTCCCGTGCCTTGCATTCTGCCTCCGGAATGAACCGCCGCAGACTTTCATAGACCGGCATTGCATTGCAGCCGTACTCCGATGCTAGTTGACGGAAATGGGAATTGTAGGAGGCGTGCTCCTGGAAATTCCACGGCCCGTGCGGGCGTTCTCCCGGTCGGGAAAGATCCGGGCTCGATACATGGTACGGGAGTCCAGGAGTCAGTTCCTTGGCAACTTCTCCATACATCTTCAAAAGGGGAGCATCCGGTATCTCCCCGTAGTACTGCATTTCGTTGCCGCCACAGACCAGCGAGAGGCAGACATGCCGGCGGAGGCGGCGAAGAACAGAGCGGGCCTCCCGTTCCTTGAACGCCAGGTATTCCGAATCATTTTTCGGGGAATTGCTGCATGCGTGATAGAACTCGTGCCAGACCAGAATGCCATAACGGTCACATGCCTCATAAAAAGAATCTTTCTCGAGCTGGCCACCACCCCACATGCGGAAGAGATTGATCCCTGCATTGGCTGCCTGAGCCACCAGAAACTGGTAGTCCTCCGCAGCAAGCCGGGAAGGCATCAGGTCTGCCGGAACCCAATTGACGCCGTTGATGAATATTTCCTGACCGTTGATCACAAACAGCAGGGGACGGGCGTCTTCGGGGGCGTCGGGATTCCGTTTCATCGACACTTCCTTGAAGCCGACCTGACGACGCACGACTTCCACCCCTGCCAGGCAAACCCTCAATTCATAGAGGAAAGGTTCCCCCAGGCCATTGGGCATCCAGCGGCGCAAACCGGGCACCCGCAACTGGAACTCCGCTTCATTGTGTCCCCCATGCAGGGAAAGGCTCTTTTTCAAAGTCACTGCCTCGCCTTGTCCTTTGGGAGGAACCAAGGCTACTTCCAGTGGCAGCCGCTTCTCCTCGAAACGGGATTCGATGGCCAGGGACAAGGAGACAAGCTCCCCGGAAAATGAAGTGTGCCAGTCCTTGAGACGAACCTTTTCATAGGAGGAGAGGATAACGTCATCCCAGATGCCCGTCGGGACAAATTTTCGGGACCAGTCCCAGCCAAAGCCAAGTTGGCTGCGGTGGTATTTTGCAAAATCGGCCGGTGCATAATCCTGATGGTTGGGGCTACCCTGGGGGGCCGGCGCAAAACTGACGGCAATCAGATTCTCTTCGCCGAATTTCACCCACTCCGTGATATCCCAGCCACAGGGTATAAAGGCACCCCGGTGTGCCCCCAGATAGACGCCATTCAGGAAAAAAGTCGCCGCGTAGTCAATTCCCGCAAAGTCGATGCGAACGCGCCGCCCAACCCACTCTTTTGGCACTGTAAACCACTTGCGGAAGGCCCATGCCGCCTTTTCCGACCAAGCGCTGCGCTCCAAGTTCCGCCCATAATACGGCTCCTCGATCTGTTGATTTTCCAAAAGAAAGGTCCGGTCGCAGCCCGGTATCGTCCCTTTCAGGGCGCCCGGCGCCTCGGCACCGGAAAGAAAGCCAGAGCTTCGAGCGGAGTCCAGGAGCATATTCTCCAGATTGCGGGAACGTCCACTCCAAGCGGCGAACTGTTCTTCAGAAAGAAAGTACTGCGCCTCCCAATCCGAACCATTTAATGTCAAAAAATTACTGTCGTTTTTCATTTTCATGATTCCGAATGATTTTCCGGAGCTTGCGCCAGACTTGCACGGCAGACTAGTTCCCCTTGCAACACAATGTTACGAGCCGGCTCGCCGTCCAGCATCTGCATCAATAGTTCAGCCCCCTTTTCTCCCTGCTCACGACGTGGTTGGCGCAAGGAGGCCAATTCAGGCTGGGATATGCGGCAGAGAATGCTGTCATCAATTCCCAGCACCGAAAGATCCTCGGGGACGCGTTTGCCGCAGTTGCGTGCCGCAGCGAGAACGGCTGTGCCCAGCAGGTCCGAGTCGGCGAAAAAAGCCGTCAATTCCGGATGTTCCTTAAGGATTGCCGTCGCAACCGCAACCCCCTCTTCAAAAAAATTATGGCATGTGCGGATGGAACCTGCAACGATGCCGTGGCTCAATAACGCATTTCGCCAAACATCACATTCTGCCGGACTATAATTCGTGAGATAAGCGATATGCCGGTGTCCACGTTCCGCAAAGGCCTGTGCAGCCAACCTAAGCAAAGAGGCACGATCCACCCAGACCCCCCCGCACTCCTCGTCACCAACACAACCGCCGACAAAGACACATTTTATGTCTGGAGAAGGAAGAATGCACTGCTTAAAGGATGCGGGCTTGCCGATGCAAATAACACCATCCACACCACGACCCTGAAAACTCGTCCAACGTTCGAGCAACTCATCGTCGTTATTGTAGTCCCCCAAAAGCACACCATAATTGGTATGAAGACAACGAGCCTCGATGCCCGATAGAATCTCGGGCACAAAAGAACTGCTTAAATTCGCAGCCAAAGCACCAATCAAAAAACTCCGGGACATGCGAAGGCCACAGGCATTCCGGTTCGGTACATAACCCAACTCATCCGCAACCTTGAAAATCCGCTTGCGCATCGCCTCAGATGCTCGAATGCGACCCGTACGACCGTTTAATACCGCAGAAACCAGCGCCGATGAACAACCAGTACGAGCACTTACATCCTTTAACAAGACCGCTTTTGACATGGAAAAAATCTCCAAATCAATAATTAATTAAACGATTTATTATATTATAATTCTCGTTCCCCAGATTTTCAATCTGCCTGCTGCAAAATTTTCAATCCGTCTGATCCGACCGATCAGTCGGAGAAAGCAAAGATCAGGCCGCGAATTTGCGTGCTCCACTATCCATCAAAGCTACAACCCTATAAATTTCCACATTCATCCCACAGGCAGCAAAAAACGGTATATTCAGCCGGATTTCACGCTTGGGCAAATCTCTTTTTTCAAAAAACCATTTTCGATTTTTTGATTTTCCCCTGCTCGATATGGAGTCTGCGGGCAAGATAGGCAAAGCAACTCGACCGCTCTTGATCATCTGCAGAAAAAGTCGTCAATCGGGCTTTAAAACTGGGATCATGCATAGTCAAGGCCTTACAGCACAACCTCTTAAATAGAGCCGCCACTCGAAGCCTTGTCCTGAAAATCTGCGTGC
>JAAZKR010000280.1 GCA_012799725.1 Oligosphaeraceae bacterium
GTCCTTTGTGTCCTTTGCGTCCTTTGCGTCCTTTGCGGTTATCTTTGCGTCCTTTGCGGTTATCTTTGCGTCCTTTGCGTCCTTTGCGTCCTTTGCGGTTATCTTTTTTCTTTCACCGCCAAGGTCGCCAATCTGTACGTTACATCATAGTCCATGGGATGGCTGTGAGCTAATTTCTAGATTTTTTCGCATCAGAATTAATCTAGGAAAAAACTTGTTAGAAATATGCGTTATCTTATAAACATTACTTGCATATTTGCTTTTTACAAACAAATTCATAATGCAGCCTGTTTTTTTCACGAGCTTCCGCGAATATGCTATAGGAACTCACAAAAGGAGAGTAATTGCATATGTCAAAACTGAATGATGCGTATAAGGCCGAACTGGAAACAATATTCAAACGTGACGATATACGCGGGATTTGGCCCAAGGTACTTAACTCTGAGATTTGCGTCCTATTGGCCGAAGTGCTACTGGATATGCTCCGGAAACGTAATAAGCCCACTAATATCGTATTAGGTCACGATGCGCGCTTAGGTTCCTACGACTTGAGCCTGGCCTTTATGCGCAGTTTCACAGCTAAAGGCGGCACCTGCCGTTTTATCGGGCTAGTCTCATCCGAGCAACTCTACTATGCTGCCGGTAAATATCCTAATGACTACACGGTCGGCGTTATGATTACTGCCTCACACAACCCCAAGGACTATAATGGCATAAAATTTGTGCACGGCGGGGGTATCCCCTTTAGTGCCGCTGACCTGAACGAACTCAAAGAAGGACTCTTTGCCGCAATAAAAATACCGGAACAACTGGATTTAAAGAGCGAGTTTGCCGATCATCTGTTAAAGCTGGCGAATTTTAATGAGGTTCCCACAAAGGGTCGTAAGCTGCACGTCATACTGGCCGCCGGTAACGGCGTCGGTGCAGTCGCTTTCAGACCACTGGCAGAAAAATTGGAGAAATGGGGATTCAAATTCAGCTATATGGATCCGGAACCGGATGGCGACTTCCCCAATGGCGTGCCCAACCCTCTGCTCCCTGAACATATCAAACGTCTGGGCAAAGAGGTGAAGCAAAGAAAAGCAGCGCTGGGCATCATGTTTGATGGAGACGCAGACCGCGCCGGCTTTGTTGACCACTCGGGCAAAGAGATCATCCCGGCTCATGTCTACGCACTGGTGGCTCAACGCAAACTGCGTCATTGCAAAACAAAAAAACCGCTGCTCATGCGCAATCTCTGCAGCAGTCAATTGCTGAAAGAGTATTTCGAGGGCGGCAAGCAACAAGTGGAAGTGATGGATACGCCGGTAGGACATGGCCAAATTAAACTGCTGATGCGGCATAAGAAATTTGCACAAAGAGTGCTATTTGCCGGTGAACACTCCGGACATTATTTTTATCCGGAATTCTATTACTTGGACAGCGGATTTTTAACCAGCCTGCTCTTGCTCGCCGAATTGAAAGAATTGCAGCAGATCAATAAAACCATGCGTGATCAGCTGCGTGCCTGGCGGAAAAAATATAAGTGGAGCGGCGAAATCAACTACGATCTGCCGGATAAAACTTCACTCTATAACGCCCTGAAAGAACTTGAAGTGCATTTCAGCAAGCTGCCCGGCATACAAAAATTCGGGGTGAGCATAAACGAAGAATTGGGCTTGTATGGCATTGCCGCCATGCAAGAAGAATATCTGCCGCAAAAAAGAGCCTATCCGGATCTGAAAATGATGCTCGAAAATGAGGATGGCAGCGGCTGGTGGTTCGTAGTCAGGCCTTCAGGCAATGAAAATAAGCTACGCCTGAATTTTGAAAGCTGGGAACTGCCTGAGAACCAAGCCGAAAGCATGATGGATGAGATCAAAGACATACTGAAGCGAAATAAAGCTAAAAAAGCTTAGCTGCCATTCAAAAATTTGTTAATGTACGAAGTTTTGCGATGAGCACGAATAACTTCAACCAACGCATCTTGTCATTGGTCAATAGTGCAACGATCAGTCGAACCTTCCGGCTAACGGTTCCGAAAGGCTACTTGAGTTTGGCAAAACTTCAAGTGCCTCGGCAACCGGAGGGCTACACCATACATAGCAACTCGGGTAACCGAACCCAAAGGCCCACAAAAAAAACCAGCGCCCTGAGGGTGCTACAACATGCTGATTTTCAATCGGATCAGCTAGATTTCTTTCCTACTGGCCTTGTGTGTTGTGTTTCAAGCGAAAAGATATTCAGCCTGCAACTTTGCGCCGTAAGCGCTTAACTATGCTCAACCCCAGGCTTCCAGCCTGAGGAAAAAGCGTCCCCAGAAGCAGCGCCTTGCAAAGACACCGCTTGCAGGCAGCCAGCCATGCGCTACATCAAACTGAGCTACCAAAAACTCATATCTTTCACGCTTCATATCACAAGATTTCGCACATTGCCAAAAAATTTTGAATTCCACCTTAAACTAAGCCTGCCTTGAATCTGAAATATAAGATCAGGCAAAGGCATGGCCTATTACTCGGTTGCAGATGCGGTTACCGCCAGCACCCGCCGAAAACCGATTACCGTAACTGAAAGGATTTTCTATGCGCGACGGAAAACTAGTAGTGGGCATCATTGGCTGTGGAGCTTTTGCCTGGGCACAGGACTTCCGAAACTTTGCAAATAATCCGCATTGTATTAGCAAATACTGCTGCGATTTGTCCTTGGAACGCGCCCAGGCTGCCGCCGAACATTTCAATGTCCCCCACCCCACCAATAACATGTATGATCTGATCAATGATCCCGAAGTGGACCTGATCAAAATCAGCACCAGCCATGAGGCACATCTGCCCATCATCGAAGCTGCTGCCGCTAAAGGCAAGCATATTTTTTGCGAAAAGCCCATGGCCTTGAAAGAAATGGAAGCCATGGCCATCATTCGTGCCGTGCGTAAACACAAAGTCAAGCTCTGTGTTGATATGAACCGGCGTATGGCACCATCCATGCAAGCCCTGCGCCAAGTGTGGCTGCAGCAACGTCACAACCCCAAGCATCAACCCTGGCGTTTTGTCGAACTGCAACGCAAGCAGCTCGCCGAAGAAAAACAGTCCAACTTCCTGATGAGCATACAGGATGAAAGCAGCTCTTATAGACCGGTGCATTTGGACCCTTTCCACGGCGGCGGTGAAATACTGGGCGAAAGTACACATTGGCTAGACTTGGCCTGCTGGATGTATGCACCGCAAAAACCGGTAGAAATCCTGGCCTGGGGATCGCCGCGGTTGAGCCACGGCATACATCTTAAATTTGAACAAGGTGACAGCGCCACCATTGTCTTCAGCTGTACCGGTACCTTCGACTTTCCTAAAGAAGCATTTCAAATGAGCGTCAATGCCTCATTGCTCTGTAATAACTTCTTTGTCGAAAATAAATATTACGGCATACCGGGAGTGAAGGACGAAGTCTTCCCTCTGCAAGTAGATGACTTGCCCGAAATCGGACCGGAAGGCGGATTTGAAGCCTTCTTGGCAAAAAGTAAGGCGCAACGTGAAGGCTGCGATAACCTTAAACATGCCAAAAAACAACTTTTAGTAGACAAAGGGCACAGCAATATGCTCAATGGCTTTGTCGATGCCATATTGCATGATAAACCCTCACCCTGTGACGAGATTGCCGGTTGGACTGCCGTCTATCTGGCTCTGCTCGCCATACAATCTATCGAGCTGCGCCAGACCATGCCAGTGCTGGCCCACAAGCTTGAACCATGCCTGCACATATAAGACCAAAATTCGTGAATTGTGCATCATCTTTTCTCACATTTTTTTGCTTCAACGCTCTAAGCATAAAACCAAACAAACCAATAACATAACCAAAAAATCATTGAACCATGTTGACAGAATCCATAAAAGAAAAATTGCGTACAGGCGTCTTAAACCATTTGCATTACACCTTGGCGGCCAGCAATCTTAAACAAAGCGACCGGGAACGCTATTTGAGCATCTCACTGACACTGCGCGATCAGCTGGTGGAACGCTGGATAAACACACAAGATGCCTACTTGAACGCCCGGGCACGCCAAGTCTACTATCTCTCAATGGAATACTTGACCGGCAGAATGCTTGATAATAACGCCATCAATCTGCGTTGTCAGGAACTTTGCCGTGAAGTGCTGCAAGAACAACAAATCTCCTGGGAAGAAATAAAGGAAATAGAAAGAGACCCTGGCTTGGGTAACGGTGGCTTGGGACGCCTGGCAGCCTGTTTCATGGACTCGGCAGCCAGCCTGCAACTGCCCTGCCAAGGCTATGGCCTGCGTTACGACTACGGCCTGTTCAGGCAGAAAATTGTCAACGGCTTCCAAGTTGAGGAACCCGACTTCTGGCATGATGACGGCTATCCCTGGGAAATCAAGCGTCCGGACTTTGCCACCACGGTGGGCTTCGGGGGCACGGTAGCTCAAGTTGAAGAGCATGGCCAGCGCAATTGGCACTGGTTCCCAAATGAAATGGTCGCCGGCATGCCCTATGATATCCCAATTATCGGCTTCGGCGGCAAAACCGTTAATACCCTGCGTCTCTGGTCTGCAAGAGCAACTCAAGAATTTGACTTCAAGACCTTTAATCGCGGCGATTACGCCGAAGCAGTAGGCAACAAGACCTTTGCAGAGAACCTGACCAAGGTACTCTATCCCAACGACTCGGTTATGCAAGGCAAAGAGCTCAGACTTCGCCAGCAATATTTCTTTGTGGCCTGTACCTTGGCTGATATATTCAGGCGCTTTGAAGCACAAAACCCGGATCCGGAATACTTTTTGCTGCCCGACAAGGTATTTATCCAGCTCAACGAAACCCATCCGGCTCTGGTCATCCCCGAGTTTATGCGCATCTTAGTAGACTTGAAGGGATTGCATTGGGATGATGCCTGGAAAATCTGCAAAGCCTGTAACGGCTACACCAACCACACCACCTTGCCCGAAGCCCTGGAGCAGTGGGAGGTCAGCCTGCTTGGTAGACTTCTGCCTAGACACATGCAGATCATTTTTGAGATTAATAGCCACTTTATGAACGAGATAAGCCAGCGCTTCCCGGGCGATCAAGCCAGAATGCAGCGCATGAGCATTATCGAAGAAGGCAGCGTACAAAAAGTACGCATGTCCAACCTGGCCATCATCGGCTCAAAATACGTCAACGGAGTGGCTCAAATACATACCGAAATACTCAAGCGCACCTTGTTCAAGGATTTTGCCGATCTTACACCGGAAAAATTCCAGAATAAGACCAACGGCATTACTCAGCGTCGATGGCTGCTGCAATGCAATCCGGAGCTGGCTTCTCTGATCAGCTCACGTATTGGCGATGACTGGATACTGGACTTGGGGCATTTGCGCGAACTTGAGCAGTTTGTCGATGATTCGGAATTCATGGAACGCTTCCGCGCTATCAAGGTGGCCAATAAAAGGCACCTGACGCAATACATCTACGAACAACATGGCTTGAGGATCAACCCGGACTCCCTGTTTGACCTGCAAGTGAAACGCCTGCACGAGTACAAACGCCAGTTGCTGCTGGTAATGTACATCATCGTCCTCTATCGCCGACTGCTGAATAATCCCAACCTGCAAATACAGCCGCGCACCTTCATTTTCGCCGCCAAAGCTGCCCCGGGCTACGATCTGGCCAAGCGTATCATCGGCCTTATACACGGCGTAGCCAAGGTAGTGAATAATACACCTAGCGTGAATAAATATATCAGCGTAGTGTTTTTACCCGATTACAGAGTCTCGCTGGCTGAAAGAATCATACCGGCTGCCGACCTCAGCGAACAGATATCCCTGGCCGGCACCGAGGCCTCAGGCACCGGCAACATGAAGCTCACGCTTAATGGTGCACTCACTCTGGGCACCTTGGACGGAGCTACAGTGGAAATACGCGAAGAAGTCGGCGAGGAAAACATCTTCATTTTCGGCATGAATGCCAAGGAAGTGCAGGAACGGAGGAAAAACTATTCGCCTTGGGATATCATTCATAGCGACAAGGAAATAGAAGAAGCAGTAGACTGCATCAGGAAGAACGTCTTCAGCCCCCTAAATCCCGATGTCTTTGCGCCCGTAGTGCGTTCCCTGCTGGACTTCGGCGATCACTTCATGGTGCTGGCCGATTTGCGCAGCTATATAGACGCCCAGGAAAGAGTAGCACAGCTCTATCAAAACCCAGAGCTCTGGTACAGAAAATCACTGCTGAATACCGCTAGAGCAGGTAAATTCTCATCGGATCGCACCATCAGAGAATATGCCAAAGAGATATGGGACCTGCAACCCTTTGATTTGGATGAATACCTCAACAGCCAGAAATAGCAGAAGGCGTTAAAATACAGCAATGCCATTAATTGCTGATAATCCCCACGATAAATCGTCCCTGCTCTTCTTTTCTAGACATGGGTAAATCTAAGCTGATGCTTTTTGATCTGGACGGCACGCTATATCTCAATGGCGTGCTTTTCCCCGGTGTAATCGAGCTACTGGAAAAACTGCGTGGCGCTGGTCTGCGATATGCATTTCTGACCAACAACAGCTCCATAGGACCTACAGACTACTACCATAAGTTAAAGGACTTGGGGCTGCCGCTCACTCCGGAAGATGTCTTCACCAGCTGTGAAGCTAGCTCCCTGATGTTGAAGACCATGGGCATAGGACCAGAGATTTATGTGCTTGGCACCGATAAATTCCGCCAATTCATGCAGAGCGAGGGCTTTGTTCACAGCTACGAAAATGCTCAGGCACTACTCGTCGGCTTTGATACCGAATTGGACTATCGCAAGCTTACCGAGGCCACTAGGCTAGTGCTCAGGGGATTGCCGCTTTATGCCTCTCATCCTGACCCTATCTGTCCAGTTGATCTTCCAGACGCCGGCCTGCTGCTGGCATATTTCAAGGCTGCCAAACCCGGCACTATTGTTCAGGGCATAGCCGGCAAGCCGCATCGCTGGATCATCGAGCTTATTGAAAAGCGCTTCCAGGTGCACCGCAGTCAGATCATCATGGTCGGTGATCGTGTGAATACTGACATGCGCTTTGCCGTTAATTTCGGCATGTGCTCCATGTTGGTACTCAACGGCAATGCCCAACCCGAGCTAGGCGATGTCAAGCCAGACTACATCGTACCCCATATAAATCAGCTTCTTGATCAATTCTGGCCCGACAATCTAGCTTGGTAAAGTGATTTAGGCTCCAGAGTTTAGGCACCAAGGCAACAACCAAGAGTCATATCTTTTAACCTAAAAAAGCAGTTGACTTTTCCTCTTGACCGATAATCAGAGCTTCTTCCGATGCGGACTGAAGCCGAAAGGCGACTGTAACTGCCCTCACCCCCAGCCCCTCTCCCAAAGGGCGAGGGCAGCATTTCCAGCCTGAACCTGACAGACGGTTGTGATGGAGTCATCTCCTCCAACCCCGTAACGCTCATCA
>JAAZKR010000281.1 GCA_012799725.1 Oligosphaeraceae bacterium
AAAAAAGAGGTTTGCCCAAGCGTGAAATCCGGCTAAATATGCCGTTTTTTGCTGCCTATGGGATGAATGTGATTTTTCATCAAACCGCTCTTTCCCGCCAGTTTCAGCGCATATCTGGGAAATAGTTGAAGCAGAACTCTTTTAATGTGGCGGCGGCTTCGCCCAACGCCAGAAACTCATGGCCGCTCTGGTCGCCCCAACTGTAAGAGACGCAAAGTTTTCCGGCGTATTCGCAGAGTCCGATGTCCGAATTGTTGATGTTTACCGCTTCAGCAATTGTCCGGCGTTGTTCCGGAGTCAGCGCCGCTCGGGGATGGATGCGGCGATCTTCGTCACCAAAGGTCAATACCGGACCCAGCGGACTTGCTTCCCAAGTCCGGAGGTCACGGGAACGAAAGATGTCGGTGTGAAAACCCTGCGTGTAATCGCCGCGCAGAGCCAAGCCGAAATACCAGCCGTCTTGCCAGCAGAGTTCCGGCGGCGCCAGCCGTCCGCTTGCACCGGGAATCATCCGCCACGAGACAAGGTCTTTAGATTCAGCGAAAAAGACGGCATTGTCTAAACAGTCCGCTGTGCTCCCGATTTCCAGCGCATTGACGTAACGGCCATCCGCCTTGAAAAGCGACGAATTGTAACAACGTTTCGCCGGATCGGCAAAGATCGGCCGTGGTTCGCTCCAATGCTCCATATCGTCGGATTCGAGCAGATAAAAGCCCGATCCGCCCCAGCGCTCCGTTACCGTGACCACGATGCGGTCGTTTTCGGCGAATGCAGAAGCGAAACAATACCCGACACCGAACGGCGCCGAAAATTGCTGCAAGTCATCCCATGCGCGGAAGCGGCAGTAGGGCTTACCGAACCGGTTGCCGTGGTAGGAGCGTGAAGGGGATCCGTCCTCACCTCGCTGGCGGATGTATTCCACCAAATAGAGCCGCCCCCGAAAGATGATGGGGTTGCTTTCGACTATATCGAGGTCAATGGTGCCTTTTTTTTCAATTCTGATCATATCGCCAATCCCTAAATCCGTGCAGAATTTCTCCATGGTTCTTTCGATCCTTTTAGTTTAAAACTGCTTTTTTTAGGTCAAACACAACCGGGACGGTTGTGCCACTTTTTAAAGCGCATGCGATCCCATCCGTCAAAGTAGCAACCCTATAAAAAATCTTTTTTGGACGCCCTCTAATTCATGTAAGGCGTCCAGTGTTCCAGTTTTACAAATTCCCTTTCTGTGACTGAAAGCACATGACCATCCACAAACAATGCATTGATCAATCCTCCGTGGCGATTGGATGCGCGATTGAATAGATTGTTTTTATTGTATGATTCAAGAATTCCGTTGTAATTACTATCATGTTGGAATTTGGCGTTGTTAACTATAGTGCCGTCGGCGGGATTAATCCCTTGGGGAACGGCAACGAAATCGCAGGGAAATCCTTCGCCGTTGCAACGGCGACCGTCCAGGAGAGCAAAAATGATGGATGGCGACTTTATCTTGAAATACGGGATGCGGAACTTCTCATAGTTAGTCGCCTGGGCATGAAGATTGAGATTGACCGGGCCGTAGGAGTTTACCCAGCGTTTAACGAATTTCACGTTGTCTGCCGGGCATTTGAAAACGGAATTTTTGACACCGGTGATGCCATTCTCATTGTATGCCATGGAAGGCTCGATGTACGGCTTGACCAACGCCGGAAAAGTGTTCACAAAGTGGCCTGCCAACCAGCCTATGCATAGGTTGCGCGGCTGATGGCCATTATTGTCATCACAATAGATTGCTATGCACTGGCCAATGCTCTTCAAGTTGCCAAGGCAGCTGATTGTCTGCGCTCTCTCACGAGCCTTGCTCAAGGCGGGCAGCAGCAAGGCGGCGAGGATGGCGATGATCGCAATTACGACGAGCAATTCAATTAATGTAAAGAATTTCTTCATGTCTTTGCTCCTTTTTCCGGGGTGGGTTTTGTGGTGGTGGAAAGATTATTCAGAGTATTTTTCATAGTAAACCTGGTGAGGGACTTGAATCATGTACACGGACTTGGGCTGTACCGTCACCTTGAAACCATTCATGGAATCGCCGCTCGTCACCCCCTCCTGGCGTCCCTCCAGCGTAAATTGCAATGTTCTGCAGGGCAGGGGTTCCGGCATGGGGTAACGGTAATTCTCCTTGCCTGAACGCTCCAGGACATCCAAAGGGTCTCCCCATCGAACACTTGGCAATTTGGCAATGAAACTTTGCGGTGTATCCGTCACATTGACAAAGAAGATGCCCACCTGTGCCTGGGCATTTAGCCAAACAGAATTCATTACTGCCGGAAGCTCTACTACCGTTCCCTCATTATCATTCCAAGCCATCGCCCAGCGTTGCTGAATGGTTGGCACCTCCAGTTCCAACGGGCGAAGCATTTTTCCGCAGGTCAGGAAGCTCCACTGCTCATGCCGCACCTGTGCGAGCATTTTTAAGAATGCAACGGTATTAGGCAGCTGTTCCAGGTAGATATTCCAAGGGACACGGTTCCAACCGAATTGCCAGCCACAGATAAATTGTTCTGCATTTTTGCTTTCAATGGCATTGGCAAAGCGCTCATCCGTCAGTTCACAGAAGAACATGTACCTGCCGAATCCCATCACATAATCGTGATATACGGCGGCAAACAGCGGCTTCATATAGGGATTGTTGCCATTTCCCACAAGGAAGGTATCGACCTGGTCCATGTAGGGTTCACCCGCACCCTCGGAGGAGAATACAATGCCATCTTCGACCTCTTCATTGGCTTCCCGCTTTATTTCATCCATCAAAGAGGTTGAAGAGCGAAGATAGACGGTGGGATCGGCGGGTGTGTGCTGATGTTCTTTTGAACAGCAAACCCTGGGGGGACTCATGCCGAATTCGTCAAAGTAGATTCCTTTACATCCCATCGTGATCAGGCGTTGAATATATGACTTGACCAATGCCCGATAGAGCGGTGCCGCTGTGCACATCGTCGTCAAATCCCATCCGGGCGCCCAGTTCTGGGTTGCTTTGCCGCCATCTTCATTTAGCTGAATGCTGAAAGCTTTCAAGTCATCCCATAGGGAATTCACCTCGTCATACGAATAGATGTCAGTATATGGCATCACTTTAATGCCAGCATCTTCAAGCGCCTTTATCGTTGGCTTGAAGCTAGGCAAGGTCGGGAAAAATTTCCCGTCCTGGCTCCAACTGTAGTAATGTACCAGCATCGGGACTTGGAAATAGCTTTGCTCGCGGATAATATCCTCGGCGGAATATCCAGCGCCATCGTGCATGCGCAGGGTGACCATCGGTATTTCCATAAGCCACTTGGGAGTTTTGTTCCCTTCAGCGAGTCGCCCCTTTTTAACCCAGGGGGCAGTCAAGGCAAAGCGGCGATAACGCCGCGCCACATCAAACCAGTCTCCATTGAATACAGACACAACCCATGGAAACGACTCGGCGGGCGCGGCATTTTGTCGTGCGCATCGCCAATTGGGATTAAGTGTAATCTGGCGATATTCGTGATTGCATTCCCAGTCAAATGACTTGACTGTGTAACTGGTGTCATGGGCTCCCAGATAACACACGTTGCCATCGCGTTCAACTGCCAGAAACTGCATCGACAAACTGCCGTTGGGCCAGGCTCGTGCACGGAGCTTTTTGGTCTTGATGTCGCCACCGCACGGCAGGTTCTTCAGGGGATTTGGATAGACCGCCCCAGCATCTGCCGGAACAATGAGTTTGCACTCGTCATCTTCGGTCAACTCCCAGTTGAAACAAGGGAAGTGAATGCTGTGGACTGAAAGATTTTCCGGAACCCTCTCCACACGCAATTGCATTTGGGCGCTGTCGGAATCTGCCGGAAGCTGCAACAGCACCGTTACGACTGCGCCGTTGCCTATTTCCCAGCGCAGTCTTTTCCCGGTCTCATCCTCTTCCATGACTGGCATTGTTTCAGGCAGATATTCCTTTACATCGTTTGCTTCGTCAATGAATTTTACCCTCCACAACGGGGGAAGAGCAGAGCTCGCTGAAATGAAATTGCAGCTCTTTTCGGAGGAGACGCCTTTCAGGGAGAAGAAACGTTCCGCAAGGACAAATGACAACGTCAACTTTGAGGACGAAACAACCAGTTCATTCATCATTTTCACTTACTTCACCTCTACGATGTTGCTATCGATATAAGTCTGGAAAAAGCCTGGCAATGTCTTGTCAAAGGAATAGAAGACTATCAAGTAGCGATTGGGTTCTTCCATGGGCACAAAACGCTGGCAGCCGCCAGTCGCCGCGTTGAAAGGATAGCCTCCCGGCTTCCCTCGGGAACAATAGACCTTTCCGAGTGCCTGGAAGCTCTCCCCATCCGCAGAAGAGAATATGGTAACGTGTCTCGTACTCGGAACGGATTTTCTATCGCCTGCCAGCAGAAGGGTGCTTCCGTCGCTGTGTTTCAGGAAAGAGAAATAATTTATCACCAGATTGGTTTCTTCAGGTTTGCTCCAGGATTCACCGTTATCCTTGGACTCGATGCGATAGGCATAACATTCACTATAGGAACTGCTATCCTGGCGGGCATAGGCCACAATGGTTCCATCGGCTTTCACGAAAAATGCATTTTCGGTGAACACAATATATTTGTCTTCTTTTTTCGTGTAGGCATCGAAGGCGACCTCGAATTTTCCCCAGCTTTTCCCTTTGTCCTTGCTGCGCCAGTAGCCGGATCCGTCCGTGGCGTTTGGTTTGGGGCGCGTATGAGATGTTGCATACCCTGGAAGCACCCAGTCGCCATTAGGAAATTCAACCACAATGCTGCTATTGGCGCAAAGGGCGTTGTTGACATTATCCAAAAAACAAAGGTGTTTGAATTCCTTTCCGTCCGCATCCGTGCAGAGTTGCAATTCGAGGGTGGAGTATCGGCCTATGAAATGGTTGAAACTACGTGTTTCTTTGCGTGGTTTGTTGGACTTGTAGGTTATCCGCTCGATGACCAGAAGGATATTTCCGTCCGGCAGGTTGTGGAGATTACATGCAACCCCTTCCGTGTCTTTCGAAGGCTTCCAGACACGTTCCGGCGCTGACCAGCTTTTCCCGCCATCCGTTGAGCGGCACAGAAAGGCTGTGCAGCCGACGTCGACATCCCCTGCGTTCGCAAAAGTCACAAGATAATCACCATTTTTTGTGCGCACCAAGCCCGATGGACTGACGGCATCCTCAATTGTATCGGTAACGATACTATGTGAAATGACCTCTATGCTTTTTGGTTCTGCAAATGCGCTGGCGCTCAAACAAAACAATGCAAGCAATATACAATTCATCAATCGCATCTTCTTTTCTCCTTCTATGAGTTGACCTTAGTTTTGCTGCCACAATTGCCGCCAGCGCTTAACTTGCTGACTAAGCTACCGACAACAATTGTTGTCACTATCGAAAAAACCCCAAACCACATAAAATTGACCTCAATCATTTCGTGTTTGTTCATCCACCAGGTCGCCACCGAAACGCAGGTTCCAGCAATGCCGCCGACGAAAACTCCGACCGTGTTGGTAAACTTTGTGAAGATGCCCAGCAAAAAGATTCCGCCTAAGGGCGCCGCGACCATGGAAGTAACAATCGCAGTTGCTTCGACAATCGTGTTGCCAAGGTACATCACATAGAACGCAAGCCCCCCGGCAAGCATTCCCCACCCAAGTGTGACGCAGCGGCTAATCAAAACATATTTAGGCGAATCAGAGGATTTTTTGAATAGTTTTTCATAGACATCAACCATAAATGTCGAAGTCATGGCGTGGATGACATACGAGACTGATGAGATTCCCGCCGCCAAGATGGCGGCCAGAAGTATGCCCGATACTCCAGTTGGCATATGATGTGAGATGACATACGGGAAAATCTTATCTGGCGCAGTCATGATTTCCGCTGGCGGAGACACCGTAACATTCACATAACCAAAGAGGCATATCCCCAGGAAATAGAGTGCCAGGACAATCGGCATTCCGAAAACCGTTGCAAGCACATAGCTCCACAGGCAGTCTTTCAAGGAACGTGCTGCGCACATTTGCTGAACACTTCCTTGATCACTACAGCTTCTCGCCACGCCCAGAAGGTTGATGTTAATGAGCAGAACCCAAAAACTCAATGACTTGAAATCAAAGGAAAAATCAAAGCAGCGGGTCTTTCCTGCCTTAACTGCCACATCCAAATACTGGGACATGTTGCCATCGAAGAAGAAAAGCACTGCTGCCGTAATGCCCACAACTATTATGGCATACTGCATTACATTGCACCACATGACTCCTTCCAGCCCTCCCATCATTGCATACAAAGCGCTTACAACGGAGAAGAGAAGAATAAACACCCAGATGGGTTGTCCTGTCATCACATTCAGCGTCATGGCCGGCGCATAGATGACTACTGCCAGATAGCCCAATTTGGAGAGCATGAACAAGAAGCTGGCAAAGTAACGCAGTCCCGGGCAAAAACGTTGTTCGAGAAATTCGTAGATGGAGACGATCCGCAGTCGGTAAATGAAGGGCGCCACCCAGAAATACATAATCGGAAGACTCAACAGCCCCACAATCAGCGTCTGCAAATAACGCAAATCATGTGCAAGGACAAAACCTGGAGTCCCCAAAAGACTGATGGCTGAAAAACCGGCAGCCACCCCTGATAGAGTCACTGGCAACCAATGCATCTTTCGCCCCGCCATCAGAAAATCTTCCTTGTTTTTCTGGCGTCCTGACACAAACCATGGAATGGCGGCAGAAACGATCAGATAACCCAACACGATTATTAAATCAATCAGTTGCATTGATTACCTCACAACTCGTTACCGTTTCGTTTCTTGTAATATGTCCATATACATTTCGAGAGGACCGGAGAGATGTTCTTGCAATAGCAGCAAACCTGCTTCGACATTGCGTGCGCGGATCGCAAAAAGGATGGCGCGATGCGATTCAAATACAGATTCCATAATTTTGCGGATTTCTGGAGTCATGCGCAGTGCTTTATTGGGATTGTTTATTGCCTGTATTACCTGAAAATAATGGGAAATGCTTTCTGCCAAACGATTGCCGGAAATCCGGCAAAGCGTCTCGTGGAAAAAGAAGTCGAGGTTGACGAGTTGTTCGGACAAAACATCGTCCAGGTTCAAAAGCTTTTCATTCTGATCCAGAATATCTTCCAGCTCCTTGATTTCTGCATCCGTTATGCGGGATATCACTGCTGGGAAAACGCCCAATTCTATTTCACAACGCAAACGCCCAATATCGGCAATATCATGCGACACCATGAAAAATATGGGAAGCAATTCTGCAAAACTTTGTACCGGGTCTATTGCCGCGATCTGAATGTTACGGCCACGGCCTGCTGACTGCAATACCCCAAGCCCTTTGAGGTAGCTCAATCCCTCCCGGACTGTAACACGCGAGCAATTCAAAATGGAACATAAATCCTCGGCAGTCGGCAACGTATCTCCGGCTTTCAAGTTGTTGTCTCGAATATACGCTAACAAAGCATCAACAATGTTGGAATTTTCTTTTGTTTTCATGGCTTCAAGTATTATTTGAAATTCAGTTTATTGCCTCTTTTCCTAACTTATACTCATAATTTGACTTTGCAAGTATTATTTAGAAAAATATTTTTGGCCAGCTTCTGAGCATTTTTTGTTTTTTGTTTCCCGGAGTTGGGAGCGAAAGGATTTGAAATCATGGCATTAGTTGAATATAGTTACTACGCGCATGATAATGTCCCTTTGGAAATGTGCGGTAAAATTTGCAGGAATACAAAGCTTTATACCATGCGCATTATGCTGTCAAATATCATGTTGGCAAGGTAAATGCAATGCGGCAATATTATTTATGGGAAAACGGCTGGGGGCGGTTTTGCCTGGTCTGCGAGCAGCAGGCGCTCGTGCAACTGTATCTTCCCGGCGAAAAGATGCCTGAAGAGGAAACATGCAGTCCAGATAGCTTGATGCTGGATGCCGCCAGGCAGGTCGATGAATACTTATATGGAGAGCGCAGAGAGTTTTCCGTGCCGCTTGCTCCCCGAGGGACAAATTTCCAGCAGCAGGTATGGCAGAAGCTTTTGCGCATACCCTATGGTGAAACGCGCAGCTATCAGTATTGTGCAGAAAAGCTGGGGAAACCGGGAGCCTACAGGGCAGTCGGCATGGCTTGCAATCGCAACCCATTGCCGCTTTTTATTCCCTGTCACCGTGTGCTGGCAAAAAATGGAGCATTGCAGGGCTTCCGCGCCGGACTCGAGATGAAAATAAAACTTCTGTGCCTCGAACAGAGTTTTTAACCACGGAAAACACGGGAAACACGGAAAAATTTTATAGGGTTGTTGCTTTGACGGATGAGCCTGCTCCGATAGTTTTTACCATCCGCCGTAGAGGTCGCTCCACTGGATTTCCAGGTTGCGTTTTTGCTCGGGTGCAATCTGCCGGTCAAAAGGCATGCTTTCACAGTTGGCCAGATGATCGAGTATGCCGGCTCCGGTCTCGCAGCAGAGTGCCAGTTCGTTGAAGCAGATATGCCGCAGGTCGTCGTCGAAGCGGTGATGCCAGACGCAACCGCTGCTACAGCACTCCCGATGAACCCAGACGCCTGGCACACCACAGACGGCGAAAGGAAACTGGTCGGTATAGGGAATTACTTCCTCGCTCATTCCGGCAAAACGGTCGCGTTCCTGGAAGGCTTCCTGGACGAGTTCGAGCATCGCTTTTGGACCATTTCCATTGATCTTGTACCAGCCCATGGCGGCACCGCAACTGTCGAAATTCAGCATGAAATGGCCGTATTTTTCAATTTCTTCCCGATGTTTGCGTACATAGGATGCGCTGCCAACCGAGAGCTGTTCTTCGGCGCCAAAGGCAATCAGGCGGATGCCACGTTTGCGTGGGCGGTCTTTGAGCAGGGCGGCCATCTCGAGCAGGATGGTGGTTCCGCTGCCGTCATCATCTGCGCCGACGGTATCTGCCTGGGTGTCGTAATGCGCTCCGGCATAAAGCCATCCGGCTTCCGGATCACTGCCGTGCAGTTCGATGATTACGTTATGCGATTGTGAGGGCACCATGCCACCTTCGATCTGGATGCGGGCACGAGTTGCATTCTTCTGCTTCCATTCCCAGGCATCTTTGAATGCGACATTGAGGGTTGGTTTTGCGCCAAGGTCCCGGGTGTAGGCCGGGAACATGCCATCGGCCAACGGCACATCACCAGGATGCCGGATATCAACGAAGAGCATGAAGGCGGGGTTTGCCTGCATCAGGCGTCGGTAATTTTCACGGGACTCAATATGGCAGCCCAGATGCACAACGGCTTTTCCATTCAGAAAAGATAAATCCTGTCGCTGATAATCAACCGGCCCGGCAAAAAAGACGATGGGAGCTTCGAGCAGTTTGCCTTCGGTTCCCGGCACGCTGCTAAATAAAGAACATGGATATTGCTTCCATTGGCCCTCTATTTCCAGCTCGAGAAGCTGTTTCCCTACCTGGCGACTGAGCACCGGATAGGTCTCGACCCGGCTCGATATTCCGGAACGCTCCAAGAAGGATGTGATATATGCAACTGTCTGGGCATCCTCTTTGGTGCCGGCCAGACGAACGCCAATATCCTTGGTCAGATACGTTAAAAACTCTTCCATTCTCTTTGCATTTGCCTGCATTGTCATGTCAATTCCTGTAAAGTTTGGGTGAAGAAAGCGGTTTGTCGGCATAAATGTAATTCAGATTCCAAAAAATGCCTGTTCAGTAAGGATTGAAGGCTTATATTCAGTATCCAGATCTGCTGTTCTTTTCCGAGTAATACGGATCAGAGAAAGGATTGACCGGATGAATCCGTTGTCAAACATAAGTTGGGGAAAATCAGAAACGAGGGATTTAATGAGCATAATCACGGTGATCGGTTCCGGATTGATGGGTTCGGCGATGAGTATTCCCGCTGCCGATAATGGGCATCAGGTGCGTCTGGTGGGCACGCCGCTGGATCGAGAAATCATCCGTTCATTGCAAGAAAAGGGTGTTCATACAACACTGCCCTGTGCAATGCCTGAGGGCATTTGCGCTTTTCAATTTGAGGATGTGCGCGAAGCCCTCGAAGGTGCTGACCTGGTGATTTGCGGAGTCAGCAGTTTTGGGGTGGACTGGTTTGCCGAAAAAGCTCTGCCGCTGCTGCCTGCCGGAGTTCCGGCGCTTAATGTCACCAAGGGGCTTCTCGGACATCACGATGGCAGTCTGGAAACCTTTCCGCATTTCTTTGCCCGTATGCGTCCCGATATATCTTTCGCCGCGATTGGCGGCCCCTGCACTGCTTATGAACTGGGCGACCGACGCCAGACTTTGGTCTGCTACTGTTCAGAAGACCTTGCTGTCGCCAAATTTGCACGCGATTTGCTGAAAACGTCGTATTATCACATCGTACCGACAACGGATGTAATCGGGGTCGAGTGCAGCGTGGCGTTGAAAAATGCCTATGCGATGGGCGTTTCTCTGGCAATTGGTATGTCAGAGGTGGAAAATGAGCAGCAGGCCGATAAAATGAGTGTTGAGAATTCTCTGATCAGCGGCGCACATGACGGTAAACTGCATTACAATCCACAGGCGGCCTTGTTTGCTCAGAGCTGCATCGAAATGCGTCGCATTGTGCGTCTTTTAGGTGGTAATGGGGACTTGGCAGGAGGAATTCCCGGTGCGGGCGACCTCTATGTGACCATTTTTGGCGGCAGGACGCGCCGGCTTGGCACCTTGTTGGGCAGAGGGTTGCCCTATACGGAAGTCAAAAAGCGCCTTGCCGGTGTTACTCTCGAGGCGGTTTCGGTGACCACACGAGTTGCGGAAGCACTGCGCATCCGGGCAAAACGCGAGGAGGTTTCCTTGGAGAAATTCCCGCTCCTGATGCACTTGGATGCTCTAATCAACCAGGAGGCACCCTTGGCTCTAGCTTGGGAAAATTTCGGCGAAAGCGGTATGCAGGAGTAATTGCAACTTTAACCAACCCATTTTCTTATGAAAGACGGGGGATGCCGGTCAAGTATGGCCGGCCGCAGAACATTCACAAGTGCTGCAACCCTATAAATTTTCCGTGTGTTCCATGGAAAAATATGGGTTTGTAGGCGTCAGTTCAGTTCATCCACCACATTTAACAATACTTGCCACAAATCTATTGACACCGCTGTTTTCTGTTTATACGAGAGGATAATATATGCAATGGGAAAAATTCGAAGAAGGTTGGCGGCTGCCCATAAAAAGCTGGTGTGCAGAAGTGGAGCAGGGAGCTTTGCAACAAGCTGAAAACCTGGCAAAGCATCCGGTTTTAGAAAGGCATGTGGCGCTGATGCCGGACTGTCATGTTGGCTTTGGCATGCCCATAGGTGGCGTGATCGCAGCTAAGGATGCTTTGCTGCCTAGCGCCGTAGGTGTCGATATTGGCTGTGGCATGATTGCAGTGCAGACCAATCTGCCGGTTGAAAAATTGCGCGATATGCGCTTACGTCGCGATATGCAGAATCGACTCAAGAAGTTTATTCCGGTAGGTGAAGGCAGAGCGCATGGCAGCAAACAAAAATGGCAAGGCTTTGAGCGTTATCTGGACGAGAACGGACAAGTGGCCGACTTTGTCAATGACCTGGACCGCAGAAATCTGGGCACTCTGGGCGGCGGCAATCATTTCATCGAGCTGCAAGAGAGCGATCAAGGCTTGATCTGGCTTATGATACATTCCGGGAGCCGTAATCTAGGTTCCAGGGTGGAACGATATTACCAGAAAAAAGCACGTGCGTATAATGAAAAGCTGGGCCTGCGTCTGCCTGATCCCGAACTGGCATTTTTTTCAGTACAGGAGAAAGACGGTCAGGATTATTTCCGCGATATGCAATTTGCCTTGGAATATGCACTGGAAAACAGGCGACGCATGATGGATGTCTTTAAGCAGATCATATTAGAATCGCTGCCGCAAGCTAAGTTTATATGTGAAATCAACATACACCACAACTATGCGGCCAAAGAGCAGCATTTTGGCCAGACCTACTACATACACCGCAAGGGCGCAACCAGCGCTAAAAAGGGAGAGATGGGGATTATTCCTGGATCAATGGGAAGCTCCAGTTATATTGTGCGTGGTCTAGGCAATCCTGAGTCCTTTATGAGTTGTTCGCATGGTGCGGGGAGGGTTATGAGTCGTACTGCTGCCAATCAGCAACTGAGCCGGGAAGAATGCGACTTGGCCATGCAAGGCATAGTGCGGGAATCATGGAAACCATGTAGTGGGCGAAGAGGCAAAAAAGCGGGTCAACGACTGCTGGACCTCTCAGAAGCGCCTCAGGCATATAAGGATATAGATGAAGTCATGCAGGCGCAAAAAGACTTGACCGAAATAGTCGTTGGACTCAAACCTATGTCGGTGCTAAAAGGTTAAACCGCCGGCTCTTAAATACCGACTTTTTCCTTTGGCGCAATCACCTGCAATTGGATACGATTAAGCGTTGTCTGGGTGTGGCAGGGTGGTTTGTTCGGATTGTGTTTCACCCTTTCCAGGCGCCACTTCATGATGAATTTGCCGTATCGGCTAGAGAGGAAGCCGAGTGAGGCCATCTCGAAAGAGATTGTATGACAACGATTAAAGAAAAGTTGCCGGCAAATCTTTCATAGCAAGAAGAAATCGAGCAACAGCCGCACGGAAAACACCCTGCCACCAACAGGGTGAACAGTACAAATCTTGCAACTGCCTGAAAATAAAGATATTAGGACTAAACCTCAGCTTTGGCTGCTTTTTTTAGGGTAAATGTAACATCCCTTCCTTCGCCGGTCAAGTCATTTTGCAGCCGTCGAGAGGCGGATTGAACCATCCATCAGCAGAAGAGATTGAAACCACAAGGACAATGAGCGGAAGCCCGCTTGCTGTTCACTACGGGAGACGTTTTTGCGGCAAGTCGTTCGAATAACCTCTGGAAGAAAGTTCCGAGACCCGAGTTTGCGATTGCCGCTTTTAAGGTATGGACAGCAAGCTGCATGGGGGCGGCAATCACCGGATTTCCCCTTGAAAACGCGTCGCAAGCCCTGGAAAAGTTCAAAACTGGACGACAGACTTTAGAAGAAAACTTCAGGAATCAGACCTTTTCGTTCACAACACCACTTGACTTTTTCATAACAGAGAGAAAATAAAAAGAAAGCGAAATGGAACTCGTAGAGGGTAGTGCGAGTCTATTAAAATAACATAGTTGATTGAGACGATTTGCTTGTTTTTAAAGGTTCGATGCCTTATAATAATTTTGCGATAATAGCGTTATAAGTGTACGCCAATGTGGTTTGTCGCACAAACCAGAAAAATGTCGTTTTATCCGAGGAAAATGCCTATCCGGCAGATTCTATTTATATCCCTTAACATTAAACAACGAGGAGAAGAAAAATAATGGATGAGAAAAAGAACAGCATGCCTTTGCTTGGCGAAGCGTTTCCAGAGTTGGAGGTTAAGACCACGGAAGGCCCGATGAAGCTGCCTTGCGACCTGAAGGGAAATTGGTTTGTGTTTTTCAGTCACCCGGCTGATTTTACGCCGGTCTGCACAACCGAGTTTGTGGCGTTCCAGAAGCGCTACGATCAATTCAAAGCCTTGGGGTGCAAGCTAGTCGGCTTGTCGATAGACCAGGTTTTTGCGCATATCAAGTGGCTCGAATGGATCAAGGACGTGCTCAAGGTTGATATCGAGTTCCCAGTCGTGGCGGCCAATGACGCTATTGCCATGAAGCTCGGCATGCTGCATCCTGGCAAGGGAACCAACACCGTACGGGCTGTGTTTATCGTTGACCCCGAGGGAATCGTTCGCCTGATCATGTACTACCCGCAGGAAATCGGCCGGAATATCGATGAGATCGTACGCGCGGTCAAGGCGCTGCAGCTCGCCGATGCCAAGAAAGTGGCCGTTCCAGCTGGCTGGCCCAATAACGAGCTGATCCAAGACAAGGTCATTGTACCGCCGCCGGCAGACATGAAAGGTGCCGCCAAGCGCCGCGCCGGGGAGTACGAAAATTTCGACTGGTGGTTTAGCTACAAGAGCAAAGACGCGTAATAACCGATCCAAAAGCCCCGTCAGCAGACTCAACTGCACACCTCCGTGTTGTTTGTGGAGGCAGGAAGAAAGAGCTGCTGACAAACATGCCATCGTAAGCGTCGGCGTTATGCTGGGGCTCTTCGGATGATTTCATGCAAGAGCCATCACAACCCTTTTCCTAAGCTCTGCTTCGGCCGGATTTCTCCTGGCAGGGGCAGAGCTTTTGTAATATTATTATAGTTAGTTGCTGCCGACTCGCTCCAAGCCTGGCGCGTGCGGCGAAAGGCCAGCAGTGCCTGGCCACAAGAATAGGAGGACTGATCAATGTTGTTTCAACAATTCAAGGTCGATGGCCTGGGGTGTTTTTCCTACCTTCTCGGTTGCCCGGCGGCGAGCACGGCTTGTGTCGTTGATCCCGAGCGCCATGTTGACCGCTATCTAAAGGCAGCCCAAGATAACGGCTTGCGTATTACTCACATTTTTGATACGCATCTGCATGCTGACCACATCACCGGCAGCGGCGAACTCGCCACGCGTACCGGAGCGGCCATCTATGTGCATCCCGG
>JAAZKR010000282.1 GCA_012799725.1 Oligosphaeraceae bacterium
CAACGATTAAAGAAAAGTTGCCGGCAAATCTTTCATAACAAGAAGAAATCGAGCAATAGCAGCACGGAAAACACCATGCCACCAACAGGGTGGAACAGCACAAATCTTGCAACTATCTGAGAATAAAGCCATTAGGACTAAACCTCAGCTTTGGCTGCTTTTTTTAGCTTAACTCTGCTGATTTGCCGGATTCTCTTTATTCTTCCATCTGCAATTCCTCGCCGGGGAAAAAGAGTTTGGTTTCCGGATCACCGAATCCCATGACCCAGTTCAGTTGCTCCGCCCCGGAAAGAGGTGCGATGCCACAAAGCAGTTCATGGGTTCCGCCCGTGAGTTCAACATCCGCGTATTGATTTTGCGGACAGCGGTGGAGGCTCGGCGCCATCCGCCCGCCTTCCCGCCCGAAAAGATATTTTCCATCGAGCCACACACGGGAATTTTCCGGCGTGTTGAACATGACGCGCACATTGCGTGAACGAGCCAGCCTGAAGCGGAACTGCATTAAATACAGCGAATCGTTCGGCACGTCTGAACGGGGAATTCCCGCTTTCCAACCCGGAAATTGACGTCTTACCGCCGTTGTCGGCAGTTCCGGACGGAATTTGTTCTCGTCCTGCGCAAACCACCAACGAAATACGCCGCACCGCGCCGATAACGGGCGCGGGCCTGCAGAAGGTGGGTTTTCCGGCTCCTCAAATGGCGGAAGACGGTCGTGAATATCCATCACCCAGTCTGCCAGTTCATCTAATGTCTGCGGTGGTGTGATGCCGATGATCTGTGGGCTGAGCACGCAACGGCGCCCGATCGGAGCGAGCCATTTTGCAGGAATGCCCTTTGGATCCATCAACCCCATCAATGCCCCAGCAGTGGCACCTGTGCAGTCTGCATCCCGTCCGCAGTTCACAGCAAGGCAGATTGTCCTGCCAAAATCGCCTTTGCCGAGCAGCAACGCCATGATCACAAACGGAATATTCATCACTGCATCGGTGAAATTTTCGCTACCCCATTTTGCCAAAATTTGAGTTCGGATTACAGCTGCATCGGAAGATTCCGCGCACCAGACGCGAACATCCCGCACCGCCTGCGCCAGCCGCGATTCCGCCGGAATGACCGCCAATCCAGCATCCAGCAGGCGGTCCAGATGGTTTTCCGTGAAAGCCTGACTTTCCATTGCTGCGAGGAATTGAGCCGCATAAATGCCTTCTCCGGCGTGATCAATGCAGGCATCTTCATAGGCATAGCGCGCCGCAAGCGTCGGATCTCCGGGAGCGAGGCAAGCCCACAATTCGCTGCGGATCGCCGCCCCCAATCCATCGGTGAAGAAATTGTCGTATTCGCCTGTCGCGGGAGGCATCATGCCCGCTTGCAGATTCTGAAGCGCCTTGCCGTATTCGTCCCAGCAGAACTGCACATGGTCAAGCCACATTTTTGCGAATGTCGTCCGCGAAATTTTTGGAACAGGTTGTTTCAAAAGCACGTAGGCCGCAAGGATTTGCAGGTCCAGATCATCGTTCGGAACCATCTCTGCCGGAACCGGATCGTAATAAGTCAGTGCCAATGGACCATCGCAGCCCTCGTAGGGCTGCCCGAGGGTGCCTCCAACCGCTTTCCCAAGCCAAGCTCCGAGAATTTTTTCTTTGAAAATGGATTTTTCCATGCCTTGCTCCACAGGATTGTTGTTTTGGCGGATGGGCTTGCATGCGGCGTTGCAGGTCTGCCCTCCCGGTTTCTCCGACTGAACGGCCGGATCAATTGTCGGCGTCTCATCCGCGTTCATTGCAGAAAAATCTTTTTTTTATTTTGTCTGCTCTAGTACTACTATTCCCAAACTTCTTGTTTTTTCAGAAAATCAATTTCCAAGTCATTGGCATACAATCACTTGTCAAGCTGATCCAAGTGATTGTAGTGCCTTTACAAGGCACTGTCCTCGGGGGACTCCCAACCCCAGGCTGAAGCCTGGGGTTAAGCGTGGTTAAGCGCCTACGGCGCAAAGCATTATGCCGATCAGGCTGATCTGGCCGATCCGTCGGAGAAAACAACAGCCAAAACCACAAATTCGCGTGCAATCCCATCACTCGAAGCAACAACCCCTATAAAAAATTTTCGTGGCTACTCTACTGCGGTTCGTTGTTAAAAAATGGGTTGCGGGCGTTAGCCCACCCTAAGTTCTATTGATAGAATTTTTTTTCTAAAAAAGCGGCAATGTCGTGTCGAACGGGAATATCGTACGATTAGCGATGTTGAGTATTTCCGCCGCCGGTGTTTCCAAATTATTGACGATTCAGAAATGTGCTGCATGAGATCAGCCGCAATCAGCCAATGCGGATATCCACTGCTGTAATTCGCGGTGTGCGCAGCGAATTGGTGGCGCCCAGTGCCAGCTGGTACTGAAGAAATTTGCCCTGGACGGCAGGGAAACTTTCTGCATCGCTCCACGGCTGCGCGTCCAGCTCCTCGGGCGTATCTGCGGAGCGAAGTTTGGTGCGCACCCAGGTCTGCGGGGGGATCTCGCCCTGAATTTCCACTGCTTCTACCACACCGGATGTGGGAATCTGCCATGGTTCGGAGGTGTAGAACTCCTCCGGTCCGCGGGTCAGCAGATTGCCCGGTTCCAGCGCGGTCATGCCATGCGGCCCCTCGGTCGGGAGTTCAACAGGGTGCTTGAGGTCAAATCCGTCAGGACCGTTCCACAGCACCCAACTCATGCCGGTGTGGTCGCCATAGGTCTTGTGGTTTGCCAGCGCAAGATCAATCCAGCCGTCGTTGTTGAAGTCGGCGGCCACACAACCCGAAACCGAATGCGCGAAAATGATTTCGCGGTCCAGATTCTGGAAATGCCCGTTCCGGTTCCAGTAGATGAAGCTGTTGATATCCCGTTCCTTGCCGCCGTGATAGCTGCCGACGAAAAGATCAAGATTGCCGTCGTTGTTAAAGTCTGCAACTGCAATGGAATCCGCAGCATCGGCGCGCAGAACCGTCTTTCGGTTTTCCTTCAGTCCTTCCGGGCCGTTCCAGTATATATGCACAAAAGAGTGATGGGGTTCATGCTTAAGTATTTCACCGGCAGCGGGAGTTTCGGTGTGTGAGCCGATGATGAGATCCGGCCAGCCATTGCCGGTCAGGTCGGCCGCGCGGGCGCAGGCTCCGCGATGCACGCAAAGCTCCGTATGGTTGTCCATTGAAAATCCGCCCGCCCCTCCCCATAGGATCAGCGTACGGTCTCCATTGATGAGCGGAACCACTAGATCAAGCCAGCCGTCTTTGTTAAGATCGACCGCCAGAATCCAGCGTGGGGAGCCCTTTCCCTCCATACTGATGGTGCTGGATTTTTCAAACCCATTGGGGCCGCCGAAGAAAATCTTGAGGTTCGTGTATTTGTCGGAGACTGTGACTATATCCAGATAGCCGTCGCGGTTGAAGTCGCCGGCAACGGCACTCCAGCCGCAGTTTGCGGGCAGCGTCCGTGTCTTTTCTGGCTCAAAGCCATTCGGTCCGAAGTAGTGGAGATGGTGTCCTGGATCAAGGTCCATGGAGTTTTCAGAGTTATTGCAGATGAGCAGCTCTGCCCAGCCATCGTCATTGAAGTCAGCGATCATGGAATCCACAGCACACCAGGCGGGCACTTTTAGACAGCGGTCGGCGCGGTAGCCATCCGGCCCTCCGAAATAGACGGAAGCGTGGTCTGCTCCGACCGAACTGCGCGAGTTCTGGTTCACGAAAAGAATTTCCGGTTCCCGCCCGGGGTTGCGCAGTACGAAAACCCTGCGTGCGGCTTCGGTGATGAATGTGCCGGTGACGCTGACGGTATGATCGGCGTTCGCCCGCAGAATCTGCGATGTGCCGGTATAGCTGCGTGCCCGCTCACCCTGCGCGATAATGAATTCCCCATCTCCGAAAATCGCCACGTCGGTAGCGGCCTGAGTTGGGAATACGGTGCGGCGCTCTTCGGAAAAGCCTTCCGGACTCCCCCAGTAGACAAAGCTCTGCTGTTGCGATGGCGTCTCGGGATCGCGCTGACGGGCGGCGATCACTACGTCTTCGTAGTTGCTGCCGGTGAGATCACCGACCGCCGCCGCAATCGCCATGGGCGCATTGAACTGCGCCACCAGTTCAATGGAACGGTCGCGTTTCGCGCCGTAGAAAAAGAGTTTTTTGCCGGAGGAAAGCGTGAAGCAGTGCCGGTTTTTGAATTTCACTACTTGCAGCAGTCGTGGCACATCGGCCTTGCGTTCCATTTCGCTGGTTAGCTTGGATTCATCTTCTGGCGCAACCACTTCTGACGCAGGAAGTTCTGGAATTTCAACAAAGCGGTCGATGCTGATGCCGTCGGGCCCGCCCCAGTAGATTACGGTCGAGGTCGAGTCCTTTCCCCGTACCAGCAGTTCGTCATAGCCGTCGCCGTCCAGGTCGCCGGCGGCAACCTGTTCGCATACAATGGGCAGATCAACGAAACGGCGCCATTCCAGAGAGTTGCCTTTCTGGTAGAATATCCGCACCTGCCGATATACCGGCTGGGCAAAAGCCAGTGCGGGACGCCGGTCGCCGTCAAAGCGTCCTGCTGTGACCGATGTCGCGTATGGGGCTGGCACCCGGATATGATACTTTTCCGAATATTCTTTGTCACTGCCGAAATAGATATCACAGGAAGAGAACGGGGCGGCTGCGTCATAAAATCCGGGAAGCACCACATCGCTGTAGCCTTCGCCGGTGAGATCGGCGGCAAAGCCGCTTATAGCCGCTTGTGCCGGCAGTTCAATACGGGTGCCGTCCCGATGGTAAACATAGCTGGGTGGGGATTCATGGTGGTTCTGGCAGTTTGCATACACCAGATCAAAGTAGCCGCTGTGCGTGAGGTCGTACTGGTAAATACGCTGCAGTACACCCTTGCGCGAAACGTAGAGATTATGCCCACCGTTGCCAAACGTGCCGCGACGGAAAGCTTCAAAGCCGCTGGTAGTCCACTGAACCGTTTGTTTCTTTTTCATACATAAAATCCCTTGTTGTAGGAAGCTTTATTATATCCCGATCTCAATGCAGATCAATATGGAATGCTTTTGCGGAAAAACGAGCACGTCTGGGATGATTGCCGTCTTGGTGAAATGCCTTGGCATGCCTTCCAGCCCGTGCATTGACGGCTTGTTTTGGAAAGAGTTCCAGAGACATCTCCGGATGGATATCCGCCCACTTTGCGAAGTTCAACCCTTCTGGCGACAACAGCCCGGGGCTGTTCGCCTCCGGCACCATAATTGCCGTCACCCCAACTTTTTATTTTAACATTTTACCTGTTTTAATGTTCGATTGATGGAATTGTTTTTTTGAAAAACTGGCAGTGTTGTGTCGAATGGGAACGCCGTAAGATCGTCTTCGTTGACCAAATCCGGATAGGCCGTGGTACTCCAAAGATAACGGGCATAACGGGGAGCCGGCACCTGGGGGCTGGCAATAATCACCTTGTTGCCGTTGATTCCTGCCTGTGCCGGATGGAATTTCCGATCCGCACTGGCCAATTCAAATCCTACCGGCGGCTGGCCGCTGCGAGTGATGAGTTTCCGTCCGAAGCGGAATGTTAAAACAGCTTTTTCATCCTGAAATTCCGCTTTTTCAAGCAGTGGACCGCTACCACGTCGACCACTGTTATAAAAGCAGCAGAGCAGAAGTTCCGCTGTATCGTTGCCGACTCGCATCTTTTCATGAACCGGATGCACCATGTCCACTTCCGCCACAGGCGTCTCCAAATTATTGACAAGCCAGAAATGCGGCAGGGAATCCGCTGCCTGAAACTGCTGCGCCCGGCAGGCTTCGTAAAGTCCTGAATATTGCGGGCGCTGCCCCTGCAAAATCGTGATGAACGGCAAGTTCGGTTCCGCCCAAAGCTGGCGGCAGACTTGAACCAGATGGGCGAGTTTCTGATCGTATACTCTCGGCTGGTCGGCGTAGTTCGTCTCACCTTGCCACCAGATCAGTCCACGAACGGCAAACGGTATGAAATGCCGCAGCACTTGATCATAATTTCCGGTCGGAGAGACCACTCGCATGTGCTGCCAAAGCCAGGTATAGGCTTGAGGGTCCGCTTTTCCGTTCTTCAAATATGAATGCTGACAGCGTTTCGGGTTTTTGCAATAGGCCGTGAAACCGTCAGAAATCTCTTGCGAGGAAAGTCTATTCTCGCTGTATGCGAGGAAAAACGCCTGAAAAGGTTGGATTTCTTTCTTTTCATCAGCAAGGCACGGCAGAGTGAAAGCATCCTCTGGCAACCAGCTTTCCAGGGAGGAGCAGCCGCGTGCCAGATTGATGATTCCCACAGGAATCTGAAGTCCTCGGCGCAGTTTTAATCCCAATTCCAGCCCCATGATGTTCCAATGGGGAACTGTTTCAGGAGTCAGGGACAGCCAGGAAACCGTGCCGTCAAGCTCAATCCGGCAATAACGAAACAGAGAATCCATCTGAATCCGGCTGGGAACTGACTCCAGCTCCTCAAGCAGCTCTTTTTGAGTAGCCGGGGAAATCGTCTGTTGATCGTAACCATTAAGTTCGACGATTTTCCAGCGCAAGGTCATCTCGATATGGGATTGCCCAAAACAAATCCAGACTTCGCCAACCATCACATCGTTCAGTCTTTGCTCCTCGTTCCCCGAGCGCACACAAAGATCCGAGCCTTGTCCGTCAGAAGAAAGCGAGTTAAGACGCACCAGCCAGTGGCCGTCAGGAGAAACTTTACCCGATACGGACTGTTCCTTGAAAGTCACTTCCACTTCCGTTCCCGGAGTACCGTCTCCCCAAATCGAAACTGGTTTTCCCCGCTGTAAAATCATACCGGAAGTAAAAATTCTTCCGAAACGAAGCTCCATAACATCATTACCTTTTTATCGTTTCCTAGCTTGTTCTGGTTTAAAACATTTGCTAGTTGCTAGTTGCCAAGCCGTTTTGGCCTAATAAATATATGCTTACTACCTTGGAAAATCAAATTCATATTGGCCGACCTCCCTGTTTCCCTGTTTTATATTAATGGGTCAGATGTTGGTTGTGCTTGTATCACGCCGCTTGGCGGGAATCGGTTTTCATCATTTATTGTTTTTTCAGTTTAGATGTTATTCGTACTGGCTTGAAGGAAGCGTTGTTCAACTTTGAAGGGGGTTGCATGCAATCACTACGCATCGGAAACGAAGAACTGCAATATGAAATGGAATTGCTTTCGTCCGGTTTTCCGGGAAAGCAGACACGTTCTTTCACGGAGGATCTGGAAAAAAGCTTTGCGGTCAAATTCGGATCGCGTTACGCCATTGCCATGTGCAATGGCACCGCCACGTTGCACGCGGCGCTGGCGGCAGTGGGGGTTGGCCCCGGCGATGAAGTCATCGTTCCACCCCTGACTATGGCCAGCACTTCGCTAGCGGTACTTCATGCTGGTGCACGTCCAGTCTGGGCGGATGTTGACCCTGAGACTTTTGTATTAAGTGCGGCTACGGTCACTCCGCATATTGGTGCCGCAAGTAAAGCCATCATGCCGGTATCTCTTTATGGGTTGCCGGCGCCGGTCAAGGAGCTGGCGAACTTTTCATTGCCAATTATTGAGGATAATGCCCAATGTTTTCTTGGGCGAATTGACGGTGAAATTGCCGGTACCATTGGAGCGATTGGCAGTTTCAGCTTCCAAAATTCCAAGCATATGACCTGTGGTGAGGGAGGCATCACCGTAACTGACGACCCGAACCTGGCACTAAAAATGCGGCGTTTTAGCAGTCTTGGCTATGATCAGCTTTCTGCCGAGCCCGGCAAAATGAAGATCGAAAAAAAATCGATTGCTCATCCCGATACCATTCGGCACGTTGATTTCGGTTTCAATTACCGTCTCAGCGAGTTGTGTGCGGCGGTGGCTCTGGCGCAGCTGGAAAAGCTTGATAGCATGGTTGCGATGCGACAAAAATGCGCCCAGGCCTTTTTGCAGGTGATTGAGGAATGCCCTTTCCTGACTGCGCAAAAAACCCCGTTAGGAGTTGAGCATAGTTACTGGGCAGTCGCCGCGCAACTCGATACCGATTTTGTCAGCTGGGATGATTTTTATAATACATTTTGCTGCAATGGAGGCGATGGTTTCTATGGCGCATGGCGTTTGACTTATCAGGAACCTTTCTTTGCAAAACATTTTCCGGGCACACACTGCCCGGTGGCGGAAAGACTCCAGAAACGCATGGTTCAGTTTAAAACACATTATCAGAGCGACAGCGAAATTGATCGTGAAATCAAAGCACTCGAGGCAACCATTCGACATTTCGACAAAAGACGCACAGGCATCATAGGCACTAGAGAAACCTCCGATTTATAAAAGAACGATCCTTAATCTGCGGCAATCCGTGCTTTCTGCGGAAAAACCATGGTCATTCCAACGTTGTTGTATAAGAAAAAATGATTCTTTGTTGTTGGCATAACATGCACGGTTAAAGATAAATATGGTTGAGTGTTAACAGCGCAATAATTAGGCCTGAATTCAATTCATCCCACAGGTTGTAAAATATGGCGTGCTTCATCCAATTTTACATTAGATTTAACCGTTCTATTCAGTACCCATTTTTGTTTTTCAGTTTTCCCCTTTTTCAACATGGGATAGCTATGCGCTAGTTTACATTGTCACAGGAGTCATTATGATGTTGAATCAGAGGTGTGGCGGGGTTATTAAGTCTTTGCGTATCGGCGTTTGGGAGCACTATTTTCTTCCCGAATATCGTATTGCTGATCGTCTGCGGGAGGCTTTTAATATTGAAGTCGCCCCGGTGAATTTCAAACAACCCGGCTATCTGGATGATCTGGATGTGCTTATCATTGAGCAAAATGGCCTTAATGATTATGTTGAGAATGATAGCGAATACATGCATGCTTTTGTGGCTGCCGGCAAAATCTGCTGGATCATGCATCAGGATTACGAACGCTGGTCCACAGCTTTTTTGCCGACAGAGTTGAGCACGCCCTGGCTGGCTAACCGCTATTTGACAACTATTTCCAAGGATCATAAAAGTTACCTGCTGCCATGGCTGGAAAATCCTGCACATCCCCTGTTCTCAAGCCCGCACGCGTTGAGTTCCGAAGAGATGCTCTACTGGAATATTCCCGCTAATTCCTTTGGCATCCAGCGGCAGCCCGGTGCCGCTGAATGGGTGCGTACAGCAGCGATTTCCTGTGTTGTCAATCCCGGTAAATGGGAAGTCTTGGGCAGTTTTCGGGATGCTGCGGTTTCGGAAGCATCATTGATTTTGCAAGGACGTTTCGGCAAAGGAATTTTCCTCTGGAATCAAATTCTTTTCCCGGAAAGCCGCTTGCCGGAAAGCGATCCGATTTTACGGTTTTGGGATCGTTTTATTGAAAATGCATTGTGTTATTTCGCTCAGATCAGGAAGAGTGGCGTACCGGAAGTGAATCCAGAACCACGGGTGGTCCGAAAGATGCCCAAGAAGACGAATTACCGCATGATTGCACATGTTCACTCAGGAGACTGGTATGGTGCGGACGCCTCTCTTGCCACTATTCATGCTGCGATGAAATATCATGGTTTTGATATAGGCATCTTGTCTGTTAAAGACAGCTTGTCCTGCTTGGGTAAGCGTCGTTTGGAGGATTTTTGCGACGAGCGCGTACTGCTGTTGCCAGGGCAGGAGTTCCATCCGTTCAACTGGAATCCGGAAGATGCTCAAATCAGCCATAATGGCTACCATATACTGGCGGCTGGCACTCGACAGTATAGCAACGCTTTTACCCGCAGTCTCTTTTCTATGGAGGAAATTCACGACTATTTGCATAAGGCTTTACAATTTGTCCGTGATCAAGATGGTGCCAGTTGTGCGACCCATCCCGATACCGGCTATTGGCATGATTTCCCCTTCGACGCTGTTGATGTTGAACTGAAATCTGCCGCTGTGCGTCAAGCATTTCATGAAGATGAGCCGACAGTGCCGTTGCTTAATAAGACCTTGCATGGCACAGCAGTAGAGCAATATTACTTATCCGGAAGGCGGATCACCCTCATGGTATCGGTAGATATGTGGGGAACGCAAAGGTTGCAAGAAAATCCCGTCTTTCAATTTGTTTATGTGGACGGAGAACCCAGCCGCAGCAGCATCGTCGCAGCCATCAAGGCTGGTCATCTGATCCCGGCAGTCCATATTCGCGAAGCGGAATTGACTCTGGATGGGCGTTTGCCCGGAGACTCTTTGTCGCTGCAAGAGGCACAGCGAGGCAGTCTGCAAATCCGTGTCGAAGCGGAAAAACCTCTTTCAGAATTACGCTTATTCAGTCATGATCAGCTGGTTTTCTGTGAGGAATTGCACAAATCCTCGAGTTTGCAGCGTACTCTGTCTTTGAAGGATTTGCCATTGCGTACATTTCTCCGCTTGGAGATTGAGGGTTCCGAGGCGGTGCTGTTCAGCAATCCTTTCTATTTGACTGCCTGAAAACCGTCTGATGAGCATCTTGCTTTACGCGGCTTGCCTTTCAAGGACTGTTTTGTGTAATTATTTGTAGGAGGAATAAAATGCTTGAACGTTTTCATCAGAGGATCAGGGAAAAAGCGGAACATATCGATGCCGCGCCGGTGTTGATAATTCCATTTGGTGACAGTGTTACTCAGGGATGCATGGAGGCAAACGTTATTGATCATACCAGCGTTTACCATAATCAGCTTAAGCTGAAGCTGGAGACGGAATACCCACAAACGACGTTTAGCATAATTAATGCCGGTGTCAGCGGAGCATCGGCGGAGTCCAGCCTAGTGCGCTTGGAACGCGATGTTGTCCGCCATGATCCTGACTTGGTGCTGCTGGGATTCTGCCTCAATGACGCTTGTGGCGGCTTGGAGAAATTGGATCGTTTTGAGCAGAATATTCGCCGGATAATCCGAGAAATCCGAGAGAATACTTCCGCAGATATTATTTTGCTGACCCCTAATTTCATGGCGTCGAGGGAAACGTTCCGGATTGCCGAAGTACATAAGCTCTATGCGCCTACGATCCTTGCCTGTCAGAACCAGGGCGTTCTGAAAGCCTATGTCAAACGCCTGCGTGAATTGGCTCTGGAGTTGGAAATACCGCTGGCCGATGTATATGCCGAATGGGAAAATCTTCAGTTGGAAGGCGTTGATACGACCGCACTTCTGAGCAATGGGCTGAACCATCCGGATGCCGAGCGGCAGATGCTGATTGCTGAAACGATTATGGCTCTGATCACCCGAACTCGCCCCGAAAATTAACTGTACACTATGACCCAACTTTTTGCTTTCCAAGAATTTTTTTATGGATAGGGGATAAGAATGGATGATCCTAAAAAAGCAGTTGATTTTCCCCCATGCCCGGCACTCAGAAGCTTCTTCTGTTTTCGTGGCGCGCCAGAAGGCGTCCAAATCCGATCAGTCCGATACTCGTTACTTAAGATTTTTTAACCACGAAATATACGAAAAGGCGGACTGATCGCCCGCAACCCAGTTGAAAGACTTAATCCACAGATTACACTCAATCCACAGATTACACAGATTATACAGGTGCCGCAGATTTTTTAGGGCTCACTTTGAAAATGCGCTCCTAAGATCAGATAACTGAACCTCTGTGAAGTTGTGCCGGCACTGTTTTGGTTTTCGGGATGATTCATTCAAGCCTTGCCAGCGCTTCTTCGAGCGGTTTCCCCG
>JAAZKR010000283.1 GCA_012799725.1 Oligosphaeraceae bacterium
ATTCTTGCAAATATTTCATGATTTGTTGTCTTTCTCGGCATTGTATAATCTGCGCAAGCCGATAAATATGTTGATTACGCTTTACAGCTTACAGCCGACTCGAGCTCTCATGCTGCTGTGCGAGTCAAATCAGAACTCGCCTCCTAACTCGAGGTCGAGCAAGTCGCCATACAGGTGTATTTTATCGGAAACTGAACTACGTAACTCTTGCAGCCCTTTCTCTAAGCTATTGCCGGATATATCTTCAAACACCTCTTCCAGTGGTAAATATTCTGGTTTAGGGCTTGTTTCATCATTGCTTTGAGCTGCAATAATTAAACCTTGCTCGGTACCGGCTTGGAAAGTGTCACTGCTTCCGGCATTGTAGCTGAAGCTATGCAGCTTGTCTCCAGTTTTTGCCGCGCCGGCCATTTTTTGCAGTGGTGCGGCGAGTTTGAAGAGCAGCAGCAACAAGGCTGCCAGCGCTAAAGCCTTGCACGAGAACTGCCGGAAACGAACTAACCAGCCGGGGCGTTTTTGATTTCCGTATAGTTGATTGACTGTACTTAACAGGTTGCCGTAGGCAGACGCAGATATATGTTGACGGCTATCATGGGCTTGGCGGCAAAGCGTTTCCAGAATATATATTTCGCTTTTGCAAGCAGGGCAATTTTTACTATGTTTACGCCAGAGCTGGGCAGCAGGCCCCAACATGCCTTGTCGCATGGCCTGTTCTCGAAATTGTTCACAAAGCCTCTGACTCATATTCCCTCCATTGCTGGCGCAAGATTCCCATCGCCCTATGCATGCGCCACAATGCGGTTCCCTGTGGAATGTCCAATATCTGGGCAATTTCCTTAAATGGCACGTCCCCATCGATTCTCAGTTCGACTACATCCTTCAAATCCTGAGGTAATTGCTCTACTAATTTGCGTATCAGCTTGGCATCATTGCGAGCGCTTAAGGTTTTCAGCGGAGTGCTTTCTTCACGTGCCTCACGGAAATTAAGCTCGTCGCCGGTGATCTCGAATTTTCTTCTGCGTTGTTTGTCTATGGCCAAGTTCCGGGTTACCTTGAAAAGCCAGGGGCCCAGCTTGTCATATGCCAGGACGGAAGGCGGCTTGGCTATGAGCTTTAGGAAAACCTCCTGGCAGACATCCTTGGCCAAGTCCGGCGAGTTCATGTACTTGCAGGCGAAGGCGACTATGCGCGTCTCATAACGGTGGAAAATGGCTTCGAATGCCTTGGTGTCACCGGCAGTCATGAGCTTCATCAGTTGACGGTCATTAGCCGCATCGTAGTCCTGAAGGCCTTCCTCGAGAGCGATTTCGTTTTGCGTATTGCTAATTGGTTTTGCAGGCACGGGATCCTCTGGATTTTGATACCCCCAGGACAGTATGAAAACGTTCCTGAAAGTTAATTTATTGGTGTGTGCAGAAGCCATGTGCTCGATAGCCGTGCTTGAGGCAACCGGCCAGCTCTTCTGCTCTTATGCGTCAGTTTCAGTCTTCCACAGGTGTAAGCCAGCCGAAGGGGTCTTTCTGTTCGCCCCACTGTATGGCGGTATAGTTGTTGTAGAGTTTTTGCAACACAGGGCCGGCACCTTCGGTTGGACCGACCTTGTATACTTTATCGCCGTAGACGATTTCATTAACCGGGGTAATGACCACGGCGGTGCCGCAAGCGGCGACTTCGGCGAAGTTTTCGATCTCGGCAAACTCAATGGGTCTTCTTTCTACCGGTATGCCCAGATGGGCGGCCAAGCGGCAGAGCCCGTCATTGGTGATGCTGGGCAGGATCGACTTAGATTTGCTCGTGAGATACTTGCCATCTTTGGTAATGGCAAGGAAGTTGGAGGTGCCGAACTCTTCAATGTACTTGTGTTCGACAGGATCCAGGTAAAGGTCCATGGGGAACCCGGCTTGATTGGCAAGATGATGCGGCAACAGGCTGGCAGCATAGTTGCCGCCCAGTTTTACGTGTCCGGTACCATGTGGTGCGGCGCGGTCGTAGTCAGTGGAAACCATGGCGCGCATGGGGGTAAGCCCACCCTTGTAATATGCGCCAACTGGAGTGACCAGCACGATGAAAGTATATTCCTTAGCTGGGTTGACGCCGATTTGTGCGCCGGAACCAAACAACAGTGGACGTATATACAGGCTCGCGCCGGTGCCGTAGGGCGGCACAAATTCTTTGTTGGCTAAAATGACGCGGCGCACGGCGTCTAAAAACAGCTCCTTAGGCAGCTCGGCCATCATGATCTGCCGTGCCGAGGAATTCAAGCGGTCGGCGTTCATGTCTGCACGGAAAACCCATATTTTGCCATCTTCATGACGGAAGGCCTTCAGCCCTTCAAAGGCGGATTGACCGTAGTGCAGTGCAGTAGCTGCAATGTGAAGATTGATATACGGCGATTTTATTAACTCGCCTTGGCTCCAGACACCATCTTTCCAGGTGTAGCGGATGTGGCAGTTTGTCTCTTGGTAGGCAAAACCGAGATTAGACCAGTCTAGACTCATAAATTTAACCAGCTCTTTCTTTAATGATAAATAAAAAAACAAACGTACGATGCATAAGAGCGTAATATACCATAGACTGTGACATAAAGCAAAAATAACAGCGGAATTTTATTGGTTATGTACCTGGAAAAGTTAAACGCACGCTTTTTGTGCATTTAATTCTG
>JAAZKR010000007.1 GCA_012799725.1 Oligosphaeraceae bacterium
ACCAGCAGTTCAATTAAGGTAAAGTTCCGCTTCATAAAATATCCCCTTTCTGATTCAGCCACACGCTGGCCATTTCACACACGCCAAAACCTGTTCATGCCTGTTATATGCTAAGTATAAACCGAAAAAGCAAGCTTGTCAAATACAAAACGACAAAAAAAGCAAAAAATCGTACTTTTACAAAAAATAAAAGATATTTCGATGCATAAGAGCACAAGACAATCCGGCGTAGCCTGACGCCCATGACCGAAGTTTTAACATAAAGAAACAGTAAAAAGCAAGATTTTTTTAATTCCTTGCGGAGCAATAAGATAAACTTAAATACCAATTCGCGGACCAGCTTATTGATTTCTCTTGCCGATCTTGTCGATTTTAAGATTTAAGTTTTTTTGCATCTTTTCTTGACTTTCGGCGTTTTGACAGTAAATTAAAATTGTATGTACAAGTTTAGACAGGTTGCCTATGCATGGAATCATCGACAAAAATGCGCCCGAGCCGATTTACTTGCAATTGAAAAACTGGGTCGAGGACTCCATTCGCGTGAGGAAGCTTTTGCCTGGGCAGCGTCTTCCTTCGGAGAATGAGTTCAGCCGCCGTTGTGGCATTCATCGCAATACCGCGCGCAACGCCCTGCTTCGCCTCGAGGTGGAGGGTGTGTTGCGCAGTATTCCTGGCAGCGGTTGGTTTGTCAGTCAGCCGGAGAAACGTCTGCGCCGAGCCGGCATGCTGAAGCTGCAGGATCCTGAACTGCGACTATCGGCTTCCCAACGGCAAGCGGTTTCCCAGTCTGATGTTTATATTCGCATCAAGCAAGGGCTGAATGATGGCGCCGCCATGTATGGCTTTGAAATGGTACGCCTAAGTGCGGAAGAGGTCGCCCTCCTGCTGCAAGGGGAGCTACAGAACCTGCCTTTGGACGCCTTGGTCGTCACCGAATTTCAAAGCAAATACCTCGAACAGCTGCGAAAGTTAAAAGCCAGCAACCTGCCGGTAATCGTCTTCAACCGGCAAGTTTTTGGTGAGGATATTCCCTGCGTGTGCATTGACCAGTATCATGGCACGCGCGATCTGGTGACCCGTCTGATCCAAAACGGACACCGCCGCATCGGCTGCATTACCATGGCTCTGGATGCCAGCTGGCGTTATGCCCTGGAACGCCACCGCGGTTACGCCGACGCCTTCGCCGCAGCGGGACTCACCCCGGAACGCAAATGGACCTGCCAAATCCGGGATATCAGCTGGTGCCGCCGGAAAATCCGGGATTTCCTGAGGAACAATCCTGACTTGACGGCTCTTTTCATAGCTGGGGATACCTTTCATAAAAGCGCCCTCGAGTTGTTGCGCAAGCAAGGCAAAAGCATTCCCGAGGACATCTCCGTAGTTGCCTTTGACCGGGTAAACAGTGAATATGGCGAGCATATCATCGCTCTAAACCAACCATTTGAGGAAATGGGCCGACGCATTTTCCAAGCCTTGGACCGCATGCTCGCCGGACAATCCGTTACCGGCGAAGTCCTTCTGCCGGCCATCACTCATGGAAACAGCATTCGCAACATCCAATAATTCTCGTATTTTCATCAACCTGTTCCACGCCATAAAAACAATTAAGGGGAAATCATCATGCTGAAAAAACTTCTGTTAGGTGTCTCATCGCTTGTTTGTATCGTGCTTTTTGCCCAGGATGCTGCTTATCCGGACAAAGGCGAGCTTTCACTGCAGGCTGGTGCGTATCAGGTTCGAATTGCTGCGCAGCGAGCCTATACCATCAGCGGCTTCGAGTATCAGTCTTTCCCGTTGCTGGCCAAAGGCGGCGCCAACGGCAGCATCCTCACTCTGTCTGACCGCAGCATGATGATAGGGGGCAGTAATACCTCCGAACAAATCTGCAAACTAATCTTGCGGGTGGACGGCACGGAGCAGCCCATCAGCACCACCTTGTTCAGCGGCAATGACATCGTCCTCGAAAAGGAATCCCTGATCGGCGGCTTCCGCTTTTTCACCACCCTGAACCTGACTGCCGAGGGGCTGACCTGCAAAGTGCGCTTCAATTACGAAAAGGAACAGGAGTTGAATTATTTCTACATATTTGTACTCGGCTGGCATACTGATATGACGGATTTCCTGTACTCAGGAAAAGACGAACCTGTGGCAGGCACCCTGAAATCCGACGGCAATTGGCTGTTTAACGCCAAAATCCCCTGGTTCGCCCTCTATCAGAAGCAAAGCGGTTTCGGTACAGTCACCGCAATCAGCAATAACATCCCGCTGGTTCAACGCCGGATTTCACTTTGGGATCATAAGTTCTACAAGAAAAACTACATCTTCCATAAAATCCCGGACTTCCAGAAAGAAAAAGAGTCCGCTGAATACGTTTTCTGCATCGGCGCATTCCAAGCAAGCGAGGAAACCTGGCAGGCAACGGCCAAGGCAGCAGCATCGAGTCTGCAAAGCAAGCTCCCCGAGGCAGAGACCGCCGCCAATGTTGCGAAATGAAAACCGCTTCTTAACCAGAGAAAACGCGGAAAGCTTTTATAGGGTTGCTGCTTCGACGAATGAAATGGCACGCGAATTTGTGATCTGCCCTGTTGGTTTCTCCGATTGCTTGGCGCTTGGCGTTCTTGGCGGTTCCTCGTCATTGAACCGCCAAGACGTCAAGGGGATGTTTCAGCATCTTCCATCTGCGAAAAACCAGAAGGGTTCTCAAAAACAAAAAAGAGATTCAAGGGCAGTAACTTGCGTACCTGATTTTTGAAAATTCTTCTGAAAAAGCAAGAACTGGGGCGATCGTAGTACGAAAATTTCACGAAAGCTTTTTAGCCATGGGGTTATTAGACTGGTTAATTTTGATTATTCCTGTGGTTGGTGTGCTCGGCATAGGGATGTATTCGCGGCGCTATCTTACCGGAGTGGCGGATTTCCTGGCGGCAGGCAGGGTTTGCGGTCGCTATGTAATTAGCGTAGGAGACCTCGCCAACGCATTGTCTATTCTCGGATTGGTGGCCTATGTGGAAGTACACTACAAAACAGGCTTCGCCTTGGCATTTTGGCAACATCTTACCGGCCCCTTGGGAATAGTCATGAGCCTCCTGGGCTTCTGTACTTACCGGTTCCGTGAAACAAAATCGCTTTCGCTGGGACAGTTCCTTGAGCTGCGCTATAACCGCAGCTTCCGCATCTTCGCCGCCGCGCTGCGCAGCTTCTCGGAAATACTGGCCAACACGATCATGCCGGCCATTGCGGCACGATTCTTTATCAATTTCCTGAATCTGCCCATGCATTTTTACCTGTTCGGCATCAAATGCTCCACTTTCATGCTCGTAGTTCTAATTTGTCTGAGCTTGGCCATAGGTATTATTTGCATGGGTGGCACTATGGCTCTGATAGTTACTGACGCCGTGCAGGGCATGCTCTGCTTCCCGCTGATTGCCATCTTCATTGTCTTTATCCTGAGTAAATTCAGCTGGAGCAATGAAATCTTGCCGGTGATGATGGACCGGGTGCCCGGAGAAAGCTTCCTTAATCCCTATGACTTGGAAAATTTGCGAGATTTCAACTTGTTTTTGGTGGTGCTGGGCATTTTTTCTGCGATTTTCCATCGCGCCAGCTGGCTAGGTGCCGGCACAAGCACGGCGGCACGCAGCCCGCACGAGCAGAAGATGGCCTCCTTGCTGGGCGCCTGGCGCAATACGGTTGTCACTATACTGTATGTGCTGATCGCAGTCACTATTATTACCCTGCTTAATCATCGCGCCTGGAGCCCCGAAGCCAAAAATGTACGCGATAATATTTCCCGGCGCGTAGCCGAAGAGCTGATTGAAGACGAAGCGCAACGGGTGGATTTTGTGCGGCGCATCCAAGACATTCCGGAGCAAATCCAAGTCATAGGTGTGGATGAACCGCTTTCGCAGGCCAAAAACCTGGATACCCCAGTCCTGGAAGAGGCGCATGCCGCATTGAAAGAATACAGCGGTGAGAGTCAAGGCAATGCCAAATTCCAGCAATTCCGCACTTTGTTCCACCAGCTTATGTTGGGCATGTCCATGCGCGAGCTGTTGCCGCCTGGCCTGATGGGCTTGTTCTGCCTTCTTATGGTGCTGGCCATGGTCTCCACCGATGATACGCGTATTTTCCGCGCCGCCATCACAATTACCCAGGACGTAATCATGCCCTTCATCAAGAAGCCCCTGACCCCGGAACAGCACATTACGGTTCTTCGCCTGGTGTCCATAGGCATAGGTGTATTCTTCTTCATCGGCTCCTCTTTCATGTCGCAGCTCGACTACATAAGCATGTTTGTGACTTTGATGTCAACCATGTGGATGGGCGGCTGTGGCCCGGTGATGATTTTCGGCCTCTATAGCCGTTTCGGCACTACCGCCGGTGCGTACGCCTCTTTGGGCACCGGCATGGTCATGGGAATTTTAGGCATCTTCGTACGGTACAAGTGGGCGCAGCTCATCTATCCTTGGATAGACAAAATGGGATGGGTGGATGGCCTGGACAAATTCCTGGTCATGGTCTCCAAACCCTTTAATCCCTACATCGTTTGGAAGATGGATGCGGTTAAATTCCCCATCAACAGCTATGAATACTATTTCATAACCATGATGATCACCCTCTTCCTTTATATAGTAGTATCATACTTGACTCTGAAAGAGCCTTTTAATCTGGATCGCATGCTGCACCGCGGCATCTATAACGTGGAAGGCGAGAACAAAGAGAGACTGAAGTGGTCATTTGGCACAGTGTTCAGCAAACTGCTGGGCATCACTAAGGAATATACCTTGGGCGACCGCTTCATTGCTTGGAGCTTCTTCCTGTACAGCTTCGTCTATGGCTTCCTGATTATCTTCGTCGGCGTCATTATCTGGAATGCAGTCAGCCCCTGGCCCATAGAATGGTGGGGTAAATACTTCCTGATAGTTTACATGATAGTGCCGGGATGCGTGGCGGCAATTTCAACTTTTTGGTTCTGCATAGGTGGATTGGTTGACCTGAAAAGGCTGTTTAAGGACTTAAAAGCCAGAGTGGCCGACCCGCTGGACAACGGCAGAGTCGAAGGCAATGTCTCGCTGGCAGACATGGCTAAATTCGAAGAGGCGGAAAGACGCCAGCGTGAAGCCAAAACCGGAGTGAAATGCGAAAGGCATGAAGACGGGTGACAGGCTCAGCAAGTATATTATGCTTTATTCTTAATCGAAAGAAAGGATTGCGCTTTGGCTGATAATTTTATTATTAAAGATTTTGCTGATCACAAGCTGTTTTTACCTTTGCCGCGAGCTGTGGATGCCCCGGAAAGCGTTGCCCGCCGTGCTGCCCGCGACCGTGCCAACCAGGATTTTATCGACAGCCATCCGGGGCTTAAACCGCAAAAGCGCGTGACCGGCTCTTTTATCTATGCGCATCCGCCAAACTACCGGGGGGCTGAAGCATTCCGCTATACAGAGCAGGACTGGTTGCGGGAATTGGGACGCCTGAAAAATTTTGGCATTGATCTGGTTATCTTTCAGGCGGCACTCTGGAATGAATTGAAAGAATGCTACTACCCATCAAAAGCCTTTGCTGAATATAAATTCTTCCCGGTCATCGAGCCGATGCTCGAAGCAGCCGAGAAACTTGGCCTGGAGGTTTTTCTGGGCGGCTATGGGTCGGTCACATGCTGGCGGGAGAAACTGGATGCCGGCATCGTCAACAGCGAAGTGGAACGCCAGCTGGCATGCTTCAAGGAACTGCTGCAATACCGCAAATATTTCAAGGGATTTTATTTTGCTCCCGAATCGGCGTTCCATGGACAGCGAAATCCCGCCCTGGAGAAATTTCTCAGCGATTTGTATGGCGACCTGTTCACCGAAATTCGTTCTGCGGCTCCAGGTCTTCAGATCATGATGTCCCCCGCAACCTTTTATTATCCAGATGAACGCATGTCGATGATGGCGGATGCTTGGCAGGCGATGTTCGCCAAGGCCCACCCGGATATTTTGGCGCCGCAGGACTCGATCGGTTGCGGCTGCATTACGCTGAACCACCAGCAGGAGGCATTCGCGCAGTGGAAGCGGGTTGCTGACGCCTGCAACCTGCGCCTCTGGTCCAACGTCGAATGCTTCGAGTGCTGCGCACCATGGCTCGATGAAACCGCACGGCGCAGCGCAGACCCCGCAAGGGTCGCATGCCAGATGGCAAATGCAGAACCATGGGTCGAAAAGCTGATCTCCTGGGAACTCCTGTATTATCTGTCGCCGGAACTGCATCCGCGAGGACAAAATCTCAGGGAAGTCCTCTTTGGCAAGACATCTTGATTTTGAAAAAGCCGTCAATCGTTCAAAACAGCAGAAAATATGAATCAGGGAAAACACCTTCCAAGGAAAATTTTCATAGAAACCCTCGAGGCTCGCATCGAGGGTCTGATCAATCGCTCTTTCCTTCAGCTGCTGACACGTGCGTCAAACCTTGACTATCCTTTCATCGACAGCAAATTTGATATTGTGACAGGGCGTGATTTTGGCCCGGAGGATGAATATTTCCGTCGTAGAGACTGCATCTATGCCTGGATTCAAGGTCGCGGTCTGGAAAGTTTTGCCGGACATGCATCCTGGTACCGCAACGCTGGCAATGACGATCTGGCCAGGAACATTGCCGAAACACTGCGCCGAATCGCCACAAATCTGGAATCCTGTCGGCTTGCAGCAGGCGGGCGTCTGCCTTTCGCTTTTCGCCCCGACGGCAGCCCAGTCTGGCCACAAGAACCCTCGGCTGGCAATTTCAGCGACTTGTTCTACAGCAAAGGACTTTTTGCCACAGGCACACTCCTGAGACATGTACCTTGGCAAAATGACGGCGAAGAGCAGTTCAGGCAGGTGCTTGCCGCCATCCGCAATCGGGAATTCCGTACCGACCAGCATGCCTTCGATGAAAAAAATCCGGTGTCACATATTCCCGGAAAATATCCGCAGGGACCCCGGATGATCGCTCTGGGCGGCCTGGCGCTCTTTGCCAAAGCCCGCCCGACAGAGGCATTCTGGCTGGATACTGCTGCGGAATTCATCCAATATATTCTTGATCATCATATCAATACCGGGCAGATCCTCGGATTGCAAAAATATGATTTTGTTGAAGCGCTTGATGAACAGCAGCAACCTTGGCAAGATGGTGAAAGATTGCTCTGTGACCCGGGGCACGCCCTCGAGTTCATCGGCCTGGCAACGAAGTGTCTGCTGATCATGCAGGAACAGCAGCGCAACCAGTCGCTGCTGCAACGCTGCCGGGAACTTTTTCCCAATTTGTTCCTGCATCTGTTCCGGCTTGGTTTTGCCGCAGCCGGCGGTATTGTTAAAAGCTACGACTTGCTGGCGCGCAAACCCATTAATGACGATATGCCATGGTGGAGCCTGCCTGAAAGCATGCGCGCCGCCGCCGAGCTGCTCGTGTTCTGTCCCGAAGCGGACGCCGCTGCCATCCTGGATTGCTATCATCAGGCTGCAGAGGCTTTCCTTGGCGGATATCTTCAAAACAACAGCTTTGCCTGTCAGACGCTCGATGCCTCCGGCAAGATATCCAGCGCTATTCCTGCCGTGCCTGATGCCGATCCAGGCTACCACACCAACCTCTGCCTGCTTGAGGTCCTAGCTTTGCGCTGTCATCACAAAGTTCGGGCAAAAAAATAATTTGTTTGAGCTAATCTTTCACAGTCGCCCCAAAGAATGTGTACGTAAAAGTTCAAGGTTATGAAAAATAATGCGACCCCGACAACCAGTACATTTTGTATCATAATTTATGGAATAGCTGTGGTTTTGTGCTATTTTGATGACTCTTCTGCGAGAAGCCTTTAACCGGGATTTGCATGTCTGAACTGCCCCAACAAATAGATGAAAGATACGGCGAAACCCTTTTTTTACTGCTGCGCTCAGTGCCCTATCAGGGCAGTAGCATCATTGTCAGCGGTATCACGCCACACTTGGGACAGATCGGTTTCTTTATCCGCCTGCCTTCCGGCAAGGGTCAGGATCGCTTTCCTTTGTTTGACCTGTTCCGTCTGCTTCGCATCAACTACAAGCGTGGTAAAGGAGAGCTTTTTTACAGTCAGGAAGCGGAATGCCTGGCCGATCATTCACAGCTTAGCAGAGATTACAAGCGCTTCCAATGTGCCTGCTGGCTGGCCAAATTCTCCTTGGCCAATACCTTGCCGGAACTGCCGCAGCCTAAATATTTTCGCGCCATGCAAGTGGCGCTACTGCGCTTAAGCGAGAAGACTCAGACCCCGCCGGCCATACTTACCGGAGTCTGTCTAACTTTCCTTCAAGAGGCAGGTCTGCTAGACACCAAGCGGCTCAACCCGCAGGAACTGGCCCAGTGTAGTCTGCTGCTGGAAATGGCCAGCGGCGGCGACATGCCGGCTCTGCAAGAAGAAAATTGGCAGCAACTGTGGCTCTGGTGCCATCAACAATTGCTGGAAAACGAGTGTATAATACCGCCTTTCGAGCAGCTTTGAAAGAATGACGTACTGCGTTAACGCTGACCGGAATGCAGCCCATAAAGAGAGAATAACTTGAGTGACGTAAACCCATTGAACAGCCGACCGTTCCGCAAGGCCTGCAAATTGGCTGCGCAAGCCAGCAAACAATATGAAATGCTAGCCGACGGCGACCGGCTCCTGATAGGTGTTAGCGGCGGTGAGGATAGCCTGCTGCTCATGCATATTATGACACGCCTGCAAAAACAGGCCCCCTTTAATTTCGAGCTGCTGCCGGCCTTTATAGACCTGTCCTTTACCAATGTCCAACGAGACCTGTTACGACAGTATGCCGAAAACCAAGGCTGGAATCTGCACTGGCAATGCATAGACGGGGCAGCCTTGCTCAAGGAAAAGGATGCTGAACAACGGCCTTGCTCACTTTGTTCGCGCTTGCGACGCGGACAGTTGCACCAGCTCGCAGACCAATTCAATTGCAATAAAATTGTGCTGGGACATCATCTTGATGATCTCTGTTGCAGCCTGCTCATGGCTTTGTTTCGCGGTGGCGGATTGAAAACCATGGCGCCCAATGTCGCGGCAGACAACTCCAGCAAACGCCTGCTCAGACCACTATGCCTGCTCAGCAAGATGCAGATAAGCGCTGCTGCCAAGCCCTTTCAATTTCCACAGATCAAATCCTGTCCCTACGATGAGGAGTTGCAGAAACACGGCGACCGCGCTTACCTTGAAAGGCTGCTGAATCAGCTTGAACAACAATTCCCCAATTTACGCAGCGCTATGCTGCACTCTATGAGCGATATCAGGCTGGCTCATTTGCTCGACCCTAGATACTTAAATCTGAAAACAGACCCGGACAAAGGAAAACTCTAGAGATGTTATTAGAGGTAGTAAGAAAGGCAACAGCTATAGATCAGTCGGATCGGCGGGGTCTTGAAAAAGGCATAACAGCCCTGCGAAGCGCCATAACATCAGGCTATAGGCTAAATCCGCAATTACGCCATTTACGATGATATGTATGGGGAAGGTTTTTATAGCCACAAAAAAGCCTTAATCCATTGGGACTAAGGCGATAAATCTTGGCGTACCCGGCGGGATTCGAACCCACGACCTTCTGCTCCGGAGGCAGACGCTCTATCCAGCTGAGCTACGGGTACGGTGCACCCGCATAAGGTAATGCTTGAGCGTAATTAATCAAGACGAATTTCTCAAAACTACCAACCATTGACAAATTTTTGGTAATGGGTCAGTCTTCTGTAGTGCAGACTTTATTGCTTGGCGTCCTCGGCGTTCTTGGTGGTTAATATTTCTTCATTTAACCGCCAAGACGCCAAGAACGCCAAGAACGCCAAGGCGACTTTACGGCGTGGCGTCGCCGATATGATTACAAAGCGTTAAAAGAAGAGTGTTGGCTCCATGGGTTCCATGTATTGCCACGTTAAACCAACGCTGCAGAAGACTGGACATTACAAATGGCCGTTGACCAAAATCAGTTATTGCTGCTTGCTTGCAGCCAGCGCTCGAGGAAGAACGCTATACGCGGCATTGCAGTTTTGCCACCGGAATCGCCATCTTCAATAAGGCAGGCGATAGCATACTCCGGGTTTTCCAGCGGCCCATAACATATACCCCAGGTGTCTTTACGGCGGTTCTCGCCGCTGCCAACCTCGGCAGTGCCGGTTTTGGCGGCCAGGGCAAAATCCAAGTGACTCAATGCTGCCGCCGAACCACCAGGCGCACTGATAGTAGCGTGCATAGCTTGCTTCAGCAGCTCTAAATTTTCTGGAGAGACCGGCAGCCGTTGCCGTATTTCCGGAGCGGTCTGCAAAAGAACCTCGCCGTTGTTTGAGACTACTTTATCGAGCAAATAAGGCTTATATAGTATGCCGCCATTTGCCAGGGCCGCAGTGAACATGGCGGCCTGCAGCGGCGAAATCATCAATGCGCCCTGCCCTATGGAAATATAGGCGGTGTCCACCGCCAGCCATTTCCGCTGCCAGTGCCGCAAGGCATAATCGCGTTCAGGTGCAATTCCCCTCTGACTTTCGGGCAGGTCTATGCCGGTCTTTTCGCCGAAACCTGCCGCCTTGAAGAACCCATGCAGCTCATCTACGCCCACTTTTATGCCAAGATCAATAAAATAGGGGTTACAAGAATATGCCACCGCATCCTGTAAGCTGATCCAACCATGGCCGCTGCGTTTGGCGCAGCGTATAGCATGATCTCCCAGCATATATCGTCCGGAACAGAAGTATTCCTCTTCGGGCTGAATCTGGCCTTGTTGCAAGGCTGCCAAAGCAATCAAAGGCTTGACAATGGAGCCCGGCGTATACATGCCGTCCACCGCCCTGTTCAGCAGTGGGCTGCCATCCTTGTCTCGCAACAGGCTTTGAAAGCGGCGTTGAGTCAGTCTATTCAGGTCATACGTGGGTGAGGAAGCCATAGCCAAAATAGCGCCGCTGCGTACTGCTACTGCCACCAATGCGCCCTTGTTTCCCTGCAAGGCGGCATCGGCGGCCAACTGCGCATGTGAGTCTATGCTTAGGATCAGATCATTGCCGTGACTGGGCGCCATGCCTTGTTGCAAGTCTTCATGCACGTAGCCCTGCGAATCTACTTTCAGCAGTCTTGCCCCTGCCTTGCCGGAAAGCAACTCGTCATAGCGTCTCTCCAGACCGCTGCGCCCACTTAGTTCAGGAGCGACATACACTCTCGCAAATTCCTCATCGAGTCCTTCGCTATGCGGCAACTTTTTACCAGTGAAGCCGAGTAAATGTGTGGCTACTGTCGGCAGTGTGTAATTCCGCTCTATTCGAGGAATAATTTCCAGCCCTGGCAGTGGCGGAGTAAATTCGGCGGCCTTGGCCAGTTCCTCTGCATTCAGATTTGCGAATAGAAGCAGCGGCATGACCGGGCGCTGACGAAGATGGCGTCGCAGTTTTTCTTCACTCAGCTCGGTTTCGCGCCCTATGCTGGCTGCCAGCATCCTCTCACAAGCCAACACATGCTTGATGGTTCTGCTGACCCGGCCCGGCTGGCGCATTTCGGAGATATGAGCGACCAAATCATATTTGCTGATGCTGTCGGCCAGTACCTTGCCATCAGAAGCAATAATCCTGCCTCTGGCAGGGTTGAGCAGCACCGGCCTGATGCTTTGCCGCTGTATCAGCCGACGATGCTTTGTTCCTTGAAGTAACTGTACCTGCCAAAGCCTGAAGCCCAATAACAGGAAAAAAAATACTATAACAGCAGCGACGAGTACTATGCGTAATTCGTTTTCTGAGACGGAGCGTGGCTTAGTCATCGCGCAACTCCTCCGCCGTAAGATGGCCTTGCCAGGAACAGATGTTCGTGCCGGTCTCCAGACGCGGCAATGCCAGACGGCGCGCTATCTTTTCGAGAAGCAACGACATGAGCGGCAATGCCGGCAGAGAAAAAATCAGATAAAACAGACCAAAAAACAGGTCGGAGCGACTGAGACCTGCGCCACTTGTGAAGTGCAATATATACAAAAACAGTAAATTAATCAAAGCAATAAGCAAGCCCGGCAACAGAAGCGCAAAGCCGTTGTTGGAATCACCGTGCCGACGCCAAATTCTGGATAGAAAAATCAAAGTCAGGACCGCCAGGCCGCCGACGGGCAAGGCGCGTCCGAACCAAGCATCCAAAAACGCCGCCAAAAGCAAATAAATAGGCAGAGCTTTTTGCCAGGGGGCAAAGCAGGAAAAATAAAAGACACCATAGAGCAACAACGGCAGCGCCACGCCATGCAAGGCCAGCAGGAGCTCGGCAAAAAGAGCGCAAAGCAAACTAAATGTCAGCCAAAGCCAAAACATGAATAAGATTTTCCGATTATCATTGCACGCTTAAACGCAAAAACCACATCAATTAACATTGCTTTTTTGACAACGGCGACACAAGAGCAGATAAAACTGCCGGCGTCATTGCTGTTGTAAGTTAACGCTTAACAGATTATATTTACCATTTGTGCCCGATACTTTTTCTGTCAGACGAGGTATTTCACCCATGAATAATTTAGCCTTTCTTTTTTCCATGTTTTGGAAAATCATATTCATCACGTTCTTTTTCGGCCTTTGCATTTTTGTTCACGAGTTTGGTCATCTTCTCGCCTCGCTCTGGCGCGGTTTGCATGTAGAAAAATTTTCCATAGGTTTCGGCAAGCGCATCTGGGGTTTCACCATAGGCAAGGTTGAGTATGTGGTCAGTCTGCTGCCTTTTGGCGGCTATGTCATGCTTCCTCAGCTTGATCCCACTGACCGTCCACTTACTAGCGACGGCAAGGAATTGCCTTTCAGTTCGCCCGGCGACCGTATAGCCGCCGCTTTCGCCGGTCCCTTCTTTAATGTAATATTCGGCTTCTTTCTTGCCAGCATTATGTGGATGGTCGGTGTTTGGGAGCCGGCACCGGCGCATTCCTGCATTGTAACCGAAGTACCGCAAGTCCTGCCCCTATATAATCAAGGGCTAAAGCTAAGCGACCGAGTTATCGCAGTTGACGGCGAGCCGGTTGAAGGCTATTGGGACGATATTTGCGCCACGCTGTCCACAGAGCGTGAAGAACTCAAGCTCACCGTACTGCGCAGTGGCGAAAAACATGAAATACCCTATCGCACCGAACCCAACCCGGAATGGCTGGCCGGGCTCAGGCCGGGGCAGCGTATCATAGCAGTTAACGACAAGCCTTTCAAGAAAGGCGTTGAAGAGATGACCACCGAATATGTCTTCAGCAAAAAAGCGGAGGTCAAGCTCACAGTATTGGACAACGAAGGAATGCAGCGGGATATATCCTTGAAGCCTGCACCTAACCCGCTCATGGAAAACCTGGGTTTCCCTTTTTTCCATGCCGTCAATCCGCTCTCCATAGGCGGTATCATCCCCGGTTCCATTGCAGAACAAGCCGGTCTCAAACCCGGCGATCAGTTGCTTGAACTCAACGGTAAAGCTCTGGACACCAGCAGCAGCCTGCTCAAACTATTACAGGAAGAGGCCGATGCGAAGAACCTGACTATCAGACTGAACAGGCAGGGTAAAGAACTGCTCTTTGAAGATTTGCCTATGCCTGCTGCACCCCGGGCTTCTGCGCTGGGTATAGCCTTCAATGTGCGCGCTGAGATGCCGCTGCCGGGCATGCCGGCCAAGGAAGCCGGTGTGCAGCATGGCGATATCCTCGTAAGTATAGACTCGACGGATGTCAGCGATGTTGGCACTTTCATAGACAAAATCAAGAATTCGGAAGGACGCAGCATGGAACTGGCGGTGCTGCGCGACGGCAAGCTGTTGAACCTGAAAATTCAGCCTGCCTTGAACCAAGTTGAAGGGCAGTCGGTTTACCAGATCGGATTGAAGCTAAGCGGCGAAGCCGGCAAGATCATCGGCCACCCCAGTCCTTGGCGCCAATTCACCAGCGTAGTCGAACAGACCGGACGCACCCTGCAGCTGCTCTTTGCTCCACTGGTCGGCAAAGTAAAAAGTCTGAGCGGTGCGCAGAGCGCCGAAAGACCGGCCAGCAATATCCAAGTGCGGCACATGAGCGGCCCCTTGGGCATCATCATGATGCTTTGGTATAAGCTGAAGCTTGAAGGTCTGCGCGGCGGCTTCTCTTTCATTATCCTGATCACTTTCAGCTTAGCCATAATAAACCTGCTGCCCCTGCCCATATTAGATGGTGGACATATAGTCTATGCTCTGCTGGAACTGATATTCAGGCGCAGGCTGCCAACCAAGCTGGTCGCAATCCTGCAAAACACCTTTGCGGCTTTGCTCATAGGCCTGATGCTGTATATCACCGCTTTTGATGGTAAAAGATTGATGCAAAGACTAAGCTTCGGTCGGCAAAGTCATAAGATCGCTGAAGAAATGAAACAAGAGATACCCGAAGAAGCGCCGGCAACACCGGAAGCAGAAACTGAATTGGAGCTGCAAAATGGACAATGATGATTTTCTGCAAATCGCCATAGATGGACCGGCGGCGGCGGGCAAAAGCACTCAGGCTAGACTGCTGGCTGAAAAGCTGAACGGCTACTACATCAATACCGGCGACATGTATCGGGCTCTTGCGTACGCTGCTTTACAGGCCGGCATAGACCCGGATAAAGAACCCGAGAAGCTGGTCGCACTGCTGCCCGAATGGGAGCTGGAATACAAAACTACCGAAGACAAACACCTGCAACTGTATTTCAATAACGAACCAATCACTCAGGATAAACTGCGCAATCCGCAGGTTACCGCCATAGTCAGCCAAGTTGCACGCATCCCGGAACTGCGTGAATGGATGCTGGACAAACAACGCCGTAGCCGTAAATTGGGGCTGATTATCATGGAAGGCAGAGACATAGGCACCGTAGTACTGCCTGAGGCAAAGTTCAAGTTCTTTATCACTGCTTCGCCATTGGAAAGAGCCCGGCGACGACTGGCGCAAAGCGAAGAAGTAGCTACAAACGCCAGCCTGGAACAAGTGGCCGCCGAACTGCAAAAACGTGACGATATAGACAGCAAACGGGAGGTAGCGCCGCTGATCCAAGCTGCCGATGCCATAAAAATCATCACCGATGGTATGAACAAAGAGGAGGTCACCGAAAAGCTGGTCGCCATAATCCGAAAGGGCCTGTCATGAACATAGTACGCGGATACTGCGAATATCGCGTTCCCTATGCGGACACTGACCAGATGGGCATGGTCTATTACGGACGCTACCTGAGCTACTTTGAACGCGCCAGAAACGAGCTGATGCGCGCCCTGGGCTTCACCTACAAGGAGATGGAAGCAATGGGACTGGGGCTGCCAGTTATCGAAGCGCATGTAAATTACAAGAATCCGGCTCATTATGATGACCTGCTGACAATCAGCGCCGAACTCAAATGGCTCAAAACAGTGCGTCTGCAAGTATACTGCCAAATTTACCGAGGTGAAGAACTGCTCGCCGATGGCTATACCATACATGCGGTCATGGATATGAAAAGCAAAAAAGCCACTCGTCTACCTGATAAAATGCGCGAGCTGTTCCTGAAAAATCTGCCTGAAAAACAAGGATCACTTGAAAATTGAAGCCTGAAAGAAGAAACAGAAGATTTTAGATTTAGTTGCAAAGCTTGATTAGGGGATGAGCCAGCGAGTTAAGCAAGTGGACGCTGTGGACATGGCAGACAAAGCAATCCCGCCCGGTCCGAGCGATCGAGATTCTGAACTTTAAGCTTTTGCGTTCATAGCTATACCCCGTCCATAAAGGGTTCCGGGCGTATTTTATCCGCAGATTACCCAGATTACAGGGATGGACGCGGATTTCAAGATTAGGAATCGCCATGATTTTACAGGGACTCCCTGAAAAAAGAAAAATCTTACAAAGGCACAGAGATACGTAGGAAAAGGTGGGGATAGCTGGAAGTGTACAGCATTGAGTGATGCTGATTGCGGCGGCGGCGAAACAATTGACGGCCTTGTGACCAGCTGTAAATGCCGGGGTGCCGAGCGGTTGCGTTATCGACAAGCCCGGCTCGAAATGCTTTTCCATCTGCCAGCCTATACCTTTTTGGACGCCCTCTAGCTACCCGATAGCCGTGATAACAAATGACAAATGACAAACATGATCTGGCCAATAATTTATCTTTCCTGTCTGGTGCTTAGCACAATCTTTTCCGCTCTGTCGACTTGGCAGTTCTGTAGGCTTGCGCCTAAGCTAGGCCTGCTTGACCGTCCACGGCAAGAGCAGCACAAAACGCATGCCCAGGCCACTGCCGTATCCGGTGGGCTTGGCATGTTCCTGGCTTGGTTGCTCAGTATTCTGACCGGACTGCTTGCGGGGGTTTTAGTTCAGGCACGCCTGCCTGAAGAATTTGCCTTTGTTATGCCGGGGCTGCAACAAGTTTGGAAAAGTTTAGTCTTGATTATCTGCATTGCCGGCCTATATACTTTGCTTGGAGCCTATGACGACAAATACTCCATGCCGGCAAGCAAAAAATTCCTCGGCCAATTTGTGCTAGCCGGTATCAGCGCTTGGTTTGGCCCGCGTCTGGGGCTAGGCCTGCCATGCCAGTTCATCTGCTGGCTGGTCAGTGTTTTCTGGATCATGGGGGTGGTCAATGCCATGAATTTTTTTGACAATATGGATGGCCTGGCCGCCGGCACTGCTTTAATCGCTGCAGTTTTCTTACTGCTTGTAGCGGCTTACCGTGCTCAACATTTCGTTGCTTTGCTGGCAGCGCTAGGCGCTGGGGTCTCGTTGGGTTTTCTCTTTCATAATCGTCCGCCGGCCAAAGTTTTCATGGGCGACAGCGGCAGTCATTTTCTCGGCTACTGTTTGGCAGTTACCTGTATTTTAACCACATTTTATGTACCTTCCGAAAGCCTTACCTACACTCCTGTCCTTATCCCGCTGTTGATTTTAGCCATACCCTTGTTTGATGCAGTCGTGGTAGTCATTATTCGGCAACGCTTAGGTCAACCCTTTTATGTGGGCGACAACCGACATATCTCGCACCGCTTCACCAAGCTGGGTCTTAGCAGGCCATACGCTGTGCTCCTAGTATGCCTGCTCTGCTTTATCTCCGGCACCGGAGCGCTCACCCTGCTCTGGCTGCCGCCTACCGGCGTAGCGCTCATTTTTGCCCAAACCGCAGCCATGCTTGCCGTGGTAACCATCATACAATTCCATGTTCCGGAGAACAAACAATGAAGTTGCCTGCAGGATATCTACAACGGCTTTGTCAACAGGCAATCGCTGAAGACGTAGCTAGCGGAGACGCCACCACACTGGCAGTCGTGCCGCCCGGCCTGAATACCGAAGCAGACTTTGTCACCCGCCAGGAATGCGTCTGCGCCGGCTTGCCGGTAGTGGAAGCTCTTTTTAAGGAATTATGCTGTGATTTGGAACTTGTTTGCCTAGTAAAAGAGGGCGACTTATGTGCACCGGGAACCGTCATGGCCACTATAAGAGGCAATGCCCGAGCTATTCTGACAGGAGAAAGAACTGCACTGAATTTCTTGCAAAGACTCTGCGGCATAGCCACCGTAACCAGAAAATATGTGCTGGCCTTAGGCAATTCCAGCTGTAAAGTACTAGATACGCGTAAGACTACCCCAGGGCTACGGTTGCTGGAAAAATATGCCGTCAAAATGGGCGGAGGTCAGAACCACCGCATAGGCCTGTACGACCGTATTATGATCAAAGACAATCACCGCGAAATGGCGCAATTGCTGGGAAAGGACTCCATACGCCTGGCAGTACAAGCTTGCCGCGAAAAATATCCTGACCTGGAAATCGAGGTGGAAGCCGATAATCTGGACGAAGTCAAAGCCGCTGCCGAGGCAGGAGTGGAATATATACTCTTGGATAATATGAGCGAGGAAACCATGCGTCAAGCCATAGAGCTTATTGCTGGACGCGCCAAAACCGAAGCCAGCGGCGGTATTACTCTGCAAAGAATACCCAAGCTGGCTCAATTGGGACTGGACTTTGTCAGCGTCGGCGCATTGACACATAGCGCGCCAGCCATAGATATAGGTTTGGACATTAAGACCTGCTAGGGGCAGCTGCCGATGCTAGAGTTCTTTGTAATAGGTCACATGTTCCAGCTTGCGATCGAATCCGGCTCTTTCATAGGCGCGGCGCGCTGGCGCATGCGCCCAGTCTAAACCGGTGTGCACTTTGGCATATTTCAGGCCTTCAGCGCAAAAATGCTCCAGCACCGCCTTATACATTTGTTGCCCTATGCCCTTCAGGCCACAGTCCGGATCAGCGGCATTATTAAGTATTTCACCATATTGCGCGGATTTATTCACTGCAAAAGTGATGAAGCCCACTATTTTGCCTTGTTCCTCGCAAATCCAGAATTGTTCCGGTGCCTCTTCTGCTTGCCGTCTTATTTGTTCGCCTTTGCTTTTATCATCACCATAGGGGTTCATGAGGTCGGCGATCTTATCGCCCAATTCCTGTCTGCTCATCTTGCGTATGGAACTCCAAGCGCGATTAGCTATGTCCATCACGATGGCAAGGTCTGATTTTTGATAGGGACGTATCATGAGCGAACTCCTTTTTCACAGTTGAAGTGTGTGCGAAATCTTGTAATAGGAGTGAGTATTTGACAAAGCGCATCAGAATCTTTACTTTGAAAAAGATTCCTTGTCAATCAAAACAAGGCGATACAGAGAAAAGTTAATATGGCTTTGGTGTTTTGCAACTTCAGATAACTGAACTTCCGTGAGGTTGTGCTGGCACTGTTTTGGTTTTCGGGATGATTCATTCAAGCCTTGCCAGCGCTTCTTCGAGCGGTTTCCCCGGCGCGAAGCGCCACACAAAAGTAACCCCGGGTGAGGAAGCGCGGAGCGCGACGCAACCCGGGGCGTGGCCTCCCCCAAGAGGCAGAGCGCCCGCAAGGGCGCCACAGGGGGAGCAGTGGATTTGCCATAGGTGATCCTGTAAAAAATGTTTCTGGCAGGAGTTCGTTTGTATCGCCGGCGCTGGGTTTTGGGTGCCGCCACCCCCGGTTCCCCCGCCCTCCGAGCTAAAAGTGCCACCGTATTTTCACAAGCCAAATTTCAGCAATATATTTTTTTTGCCATACTTAAATTATTGGTCAACAATCAGATAAAGAAAAAATAACGCTCGCTTTTTTGAACCTGAGCTTCAGTTGTCTGAATTTAAGTTTATCTACCCTTTCGAGGTAGATAAACTATGTAACAAGATTTTGGGCGAGAGCAATACAAAATGGCTTACTGGCGCCAGCTCACTCCGCCCCATCCACTTGCTCTGTTAGCGCCGTTTGATTTTAGCGTTTTTTTGAACGGCTCCTAACCCCAATATACTTCATCGGCTTTGAACACCGGTCCCTCTTGGCAGCTGCGCACATATTCCCAGCCCTGTTCATTATCGGCTCTCTTTTTCACCACGCATGCGAAGCAGGCACCCATGCCACAGCACATGATGCTATCCAAGCTTAGTTCACCATCAAGAGAGTGTTTTTCACAGAGCCTGCCGCTACTTTCAAGCATGCCCAAGGGGCCACAAGCAGCCACCCGTGACGGCATGCCACCCTGCCGCAGGTATTCTTCCAGCAGCAAGGTAACATATCCCTTGCAACCCAGACTGCCGTCATCAGTAGCCACTAATACCTTGCAGCCCAAGCTTTCGAATTCCGGCACCATAATAATATCTTCCCGACTACGCCCACCCAGCATAATCAAGGGTGGTTTTGCTGCCCTTTTGGCCAGCAAGAATATTGCGGCGCAGCCATAGCCGCCTCCCAGTAGTACGCTCTCGCCTTCTGTCGGCAATTTGCCAAAGCCATTACCACGCGGACCGATAAGATTCACAAGCAGTCCCGGCTTCAATTGACCTAGCTGTTCCGTTCCCACTCCGACCACTTTATACACTATGCTCAGGCTGCCCTTGCACAGGTTCACGTCACTGATACTAAATGGACGCCGCAATATACGATGCGGCATCCCGGGTATCTGCACATGCAAAAACTGGCCTGCTCTGGCCATATCTGCAATCACGGGCTGCTCGAAAACCATGCGATAATAGTCGCCTTGGATTTGTTCATTGGACAGCACGAGAGCATCGCGCTGGAAAGTCTTGCTCATAATTCCCCCGGTAAAAAGTAACGCTTGCGAACAAAAAGAAAATAATCTCAATGCTACAATTTACAAGTACAACAGGTTTGTGAGACAGTAGGATACACAATTTTTTATTTTTCCCGCCACCTATTCCTCCCAAGCATGACGACACAAATACAAGCTGCACAGGCTGCCGCTTCACACAGAGGCATTATGTGCCTGCCTGCAAACTAAAAAAGCCCCGTTGGGTTTACGGGGCCTTAAGGGGATTGGCTCCGGCAGCTGGATTCGAACCAGCGACCAAGTGGTTAACAGCCACCTACTCTACCGCTGAGC
>JAAZKR010000284.1 GCA_012799725.1 Oligosphaeraceae bacterium
GAACAACCTGGCGGCGCAACAGACGGCGCAAAGAGCCTCTGATGGCGTCCCCCGGAGCATCATCCGTGACGAAAACCAGGTATTCGCCATTGGGAAGCTCATCAATGGGAATAGAAATGGCATTTTCTCCAGTTTTGAGCCTGGCTTTCAGGGGAGCATGGACCTCCTTCTTGGATTTCCTCTCCTGCAAGGTGATGGAGACAGGCAACGGTTCTGAAGTCTTGTTGTAAAGCATCAGCAGGGCCGGGGCATTCCCCTCATAAACTGGCAGCCTGAAATCACCTTGCAGCTTCTTCTCAAATTCGCGGTTGGCCACGCTGGCATTGCCCAGATACGCAGTCCAAAACCCGAGACCTTTCAGGACATCTCCAGCTTTGCCATCAATTTGAATAGTAGCCTTTTCCAGCAGGACAGGCTTCCTTTCCTCTTCATAAAACCCATTTTTCCCTTGGTTGGAAATCGCAATGTTATGCCCTGCGGAATTGGTGAGGTTCATGGAAACGGCCATGCCGGGGGCGGCATCAAAGCGCACCAGGGCGAATTCGCGTAGAGTATCCGGGCGAAATTCAATGCTTCCCTGGGCAGCGGTCAATGCAAAGGAAAGACCATTTTCTGATTCAACGGGCACCAGCCCGGCCAATTTTAATTCGGCAGGAGTCATGACATTCTTGCGTCCGGAAAGGCTTCTGGCGGTGTCATAATAAGCCTTCAGGTTGTCCAGATATGCCACATTGCCAATGGGATAGGTATTTCCAAACTGGATTTGGGCGGGAAGGCCGTCGCCTGCCAGAGGATAGTCAGGCGTTTCGGAAACCTGGCTCTGGTCGTCCGTCATTTTGATGGAGAATGTACCCTCGGACATCTTGAAGTTTACTTCAAAATGATTCCATTTTGCCGGGTTGCACTGCAAATTTGTGCCAATAAAGGTATCAGCTTTGCCAGAGAGGGCTTTGGGTTTGGCTCCAAAAGTCATTCCACCAAGCTGTTTTTTGTTTGCGTCAAGCAATATGAAATAGCCAATTCCCTTGTAATCCATGACAATGGCAAAGTCATGCTGTGGCGGAAGAGGTTTACGGAATGAAACAAAAATCTTTTCGTGAGTTTTGGTGGGACGGGAGATCTTCAGGGACTTGTTGAACTCGGGTTCCCCATCAGGGTCGGCCTCAATGTCAAAGTTTGTGGCCAAACCTTTCATAGCGGAGAGTGGTTTTTCAAATTTGTTCTCCAGGATGATAATTTTATCGTCTGCGGCACTCTGGACTACATCTGCTTCGGTAACGGAGAGGTTGTCTGCGTATGCCACATTTCCAATGGGATAGGTGTTGCCCAATTGAATAAAGGCGAGTGGAGCGTCGGAGATAACAGGCCATTCCTTTGATTCGAAATCTCCATCAACATCTTTCACCAGGAAAATAAAAGTCTTGGCGGCGGCATTTAGACGGATTTGAACAGTAAACCATTCTTGTATATATGCTTTTATCCCAGAGGGCACCCATTTGTCTTTTTCAGTGTTCAGAACAGTAATTTTCCCATCTGCGCCAAAGGCCAGTCCGCCGATCTGTTGTTTCTGTGCATCAAGCAGCATACAATATCCGGCACCCTTGTAATCCATGGAGAAAACATAATCCTGACCGGCTGGAATGGGGGATGAAACCGGGAATTGAACTTTTTCATGAGAGGCTGAGACACGGGTGATTTTCAAGGATTGACCATGGACATCATCAACCGATTCCAGAGCAAACTCTTCCATTGACGGAATGGCTATGTTAGAGTTAGTGAAATCCTCCTGAAAATAGACATTGCCGGCTGGCGCTATACCGACAAAGACAAAAAGAAAAAAACCGAAAAGCATAGATAAAGTAGATAAATATGTTTTCATTCAGTTTGTCCATTAAAAGTTTTGGATTACCACTCGTGCCACCAGAAATCCATGGAGGATTTGGCTAATGTCGCGCCAGCGGCGGTGTTTGCAATGGTGGCAACCGGAAGTTTGCGGGTCTCGACATGACTATCACTCATCAGAATATTGGTGCCGGAATCATGAATATTGCTCATGTGAACTCTCACGCCACCATACTCAATGGCAGAGGTACCACTAATA
>JAAZKR010000285.1 GCA_012799725.1 Oligosphaeraceae bacterium
CCTTGACTATGCATAATCCCGGTCTTCAAGCCCGATTGACGACTTTTTCTGCAGATAATCAAGAGCGGTCGAGTTGCTTTGCCTATCTTCAGATAGCTGAACCTCTGTGAAGAGTTATCTGAGGTTGTGCGGATGGAGAGAACTGGCGAAAGCCTGAACTTTCTCGGATTCACTCTGCGGTATGACCGGGATCGGTATGGACGGAACCGGCGATATCTGAATCTCTTCCCTGCCAGCAAGCCGGTCGAGCGCTTCAAGGACAAAGTCTGGACACTCACCGGAAGCGGGTACGGAAGACCGTTGAAAGATGCGCTGGAACAGGTCAGCCGGCTCAGCGGCGGCTGGAAGCAATACTTTGACTTCGGCTATCCGCGCAAGTGCTTCCGTGACCTGAACTGGTTCGTCCTGCAACGGTTCAAGAATTTTCTCCAGCACCGCAGTCAGCGAAAATGCAAACCGCAAAGACAAGCATAGCTGGCTGCACTCGCGCAATGCCCTGCGCCGAGGACGCAGGGAGAGGCTCCGGGTAACCCCGGAGCTGGGTAACCCCGGAGCTACTCTACTGGTTAAAAAATCTTAAATAACGAGTATTACCTGTCCCCTGCAAGGCTATGTCATGATGATTCCTTGTAATTTTCTTAAAAAATTACACCTTTTTTTAAAAAATTATAGATTTTTCCGGTTATTTTCATAAGAATTTACGAAATGGTTCAGCTATAGTAAGTCATATCTCGGAAAGTTTGATAAAAGTGATTCTTGCTTTGCAAGTTTTTTTCAGCAACAAGCAAAGGGGTTCTCTGTGAAAATTTCCTTGTCAATACCTGATTATCTGGTTATACTTGTCTATTCGATAGGGATGCTTGCTGCCGGCTGGTATTTTTCGAAGAACAAGAAGGATGCTTCGGATTATCTGCTTGGTGGGCGCTCGATGCCCTGGCTGCCGGTTGGCCTGTCGATCCTGATGACTTTCTTCTCGACCTATTCCATGGTGATGGTGCCAGGCGAAATTTACAATCACGGCTTGGACCTCTGGGTGATGGCGCTGATCAACCCTTATGTGCAGATCATTTCGGTGCTGATTTTCACCCGTTTCTTCTTTAAAATCAACGCCTTCACACCGTTTGAATATCTCGCCTACCGCTATGACAAATATACCCGCCTGCTGGCCGCAGTGGGCAACTGCATCGGCTCCGTCCTCTATGTCGGCATGGTGCTGCTTTCCACCGCTAAAATCTTTGAAGCGGCAGCCGGCTGGCCATGCTGGCTGAGCATCATTTTGATTGGCGGCGTCGCCTTGATCTATACCAGCTCCGGAGGTTTGCGGGCGGTTGTCTGGACTGACAGCGTCCAGTTCTTCGTCATGGCCATCGGCTTGACCGTCCTGCTCTTTACCTTATGCTCTGAAGTTCCCGGCGGCGCAATCGGCGCAGTTTCCTATGCGTTCGAGCATGGTCATGGTCTCAAGCGCTTTTCTGAGCCGGATTTCTACTCTGTCTGGCCTTATGTCAGGATTACCTTCTGGGTGACGCTGCTCAATTATGTGCTGGGCAGTCTTGGCTTTGGCACTGGCCAGATGACTGTGCAGCGTCTGCTTGCCACCGGCTCCGTCCGCAAGGCCGTCAAAGCGCAATGTGCCAGTTCGTTGCTGACCACTCCGTTACAACTGGTCATCTGGTTTATCGGCCTGGCCATCTTTAGTTATTATTCGCAGAATCCCGATCCCCGGGTAACCAGTGGTGACGGTGCCCTCTTTGTCTTTGTCTCGACAAAGCTGCCTTTTCTGATTCCCGGCCTGTTTATTTCCGCCATGCTGGCGGCATCCATGAGCACTTTAAGCAGTTGCTTCAACAGTGATGCGGCTGTCTGGCTGAAAGAAGTCTACCTGCCATACTTCAACAAAAAAGCCGATGACCGCCAGCAGGTGCGGTTTTCCGTACGTGCTACCATTGCTGTCGGCCTGGCTGGTATTATTTTTTCCTTGCTGCAGTATCTCTCTTCCATCTGGTTCAAGCAAACCATGGTCGAAGTGAATGTAATCTTTGGAATCATCACTGTTTCCGTCGGTTTAATGAATTACGTCTTCGCCATTTTCTCGCGTAAAGCATGTTCGCTTTCATTCTGGTCAATGCTTTTAATAACTTGGGGCATGAAAATGCCTATCCTGATCTGGTATGCCGGCAGCAAGCGCGGCGAAATTCAGTTTCAGAGCAGCGGGGTGCCGGGTCTGGCCGGTCCGATCAGCGCCGCTTGGATTCTCTGGCCGGCTTTGCTGGCTGTGCTTCTTCTTCTGCTGGGTCTTGCCATCCGGAAGAAGTACAAATATGCGTTCATGGCGGCCTTGCCCCCGGCAGGCTTCACCCTTGGTGCTATCCTCTGGTATATATTCAGCCATACCGGCGATCCCACTCTCCCGAAAGTGCTGAGTTTTCAATGGGTTGGTCTGCCCAACCTGATTTTCAGCGTCATTTTCATGATCGCATGGCATCTGTTCGGTCCGGAGCAGCCCCCGGAACGTTACCGTGGGTTGATCTGGAGCGACCTTGACAGTGACGTTCGTAAGCTTGAAGCTTGAGGTAATCCACTGGTGCAAAAATGGAGATCAAACGATGATGAAAAAAATCCCTTTGTTGGTGATGCTTCTGTTATCGCCCCTGCTGTTGATTTCAGCAGAAACCCGGCTGAAGCTTTTCGTCAGCTGGCATGACCATCCGGAGGAAAACTTCAGCAGTCTGCCGTCTGGGGAAATGAAACGTGCTTGGCGTACGGCCTTCCCAATGAAGGGACGTGCCTTGGTGATCGACGCTTTGCGCCCGGTAAAAGCGACGAAAATTATCCTGCCCTTGAAAAAGCTCAATCTACAAAGTCCGGAAATGGTTTCCGAGGCTTCGCAATGCCGGGTTTTCGTCGGGAATGACCCGCAGAACCTGTCTTTGGCTACGGAGGCTGTGATTCTGGTTGAAGGCAGGGAGATTGATGGGGTTCCCCACGAAACAGTGGTCATCAGTGGGCTTCCGGAGGGACGCTATTATCAGATTCATGCTCCAAGGACAAAGACTCCCTATGTTTTTGGTTTGGAAGCTGCATCCAAGCAGGTTGAAATGTATTCAGATGTGCCGGAGGAAGTCAAAGCTGCACCGGTTCAATATCCGGATATCAAGGATTTGGATTTCAGTGCGGATCAGCATGCACTTGCCATAGCTGGTTGCGGCTTTAGGGATCACGGCAACGAGGAACGTGTGGCCAGCGATCCAATATTGGCGGAAGGAGGTGCCGCCCAGATTGGCTGGCCATGGCGCCATCGCAGCGTAGGCTTTATCCTGGAACAGAGCGCCACTTTGGGCAAAATCGTCTTCACCCTCGAAAAGATGCAGATGCAGCGTCCGGAAATGAGCACCGGACTCGAGAAAGCCCAGGTTTTTGCCAGTAGGGACAATCAAAACTTCACCTGCATCATTCCGCAGGTCAGCACCTTGCTCTACCGTGATGGCGAAAAACTTTTCGCCAGAGTAACCCTGCAAGGCACTTTCAGCGGCAGGTATTTTCGTGTTTATGCCCCTTGGGAGAACAACTTCTATGTTTTCGGCTCGCGACGCCTCAATGCCTCGATCAAAGCCTTTTCCAATGCCATTGCCTATGCCAAAGATTTTGCCGCTCCTCTCTCCGCCAACGGACCTTTCCCGGTAAGTTTCCGGCTGTCAGGTTGCGATAAGAGCAAAGGCGTTGCCAGCATCTGCGTGGACGACCAGGAAAAGCCGCTTTGGCAGGCCGATATTTCACAAATCGAGGCCGACACCGATCATTTCATTACGATCACGCCGCCGCAGTGGGAACCCGGCGTCCGCAAGCTCCGGCTGATCATCAAGGAAGAAGGCAGCGAATTTCCACAAATCTTGGAACGGTGCTTTCGCTTTCATGCGGGGGATCACCGCCTTTCCCCGGAAAGCAATGCGGGATTCACTGTTACTGAAGCACTTGTCGGCAGCGAAAAGACTCGCTTCCTGACGGCGAAGAGCAAGGGTGCGACCCTGGAATATTCCGTGCCGGCATCCGGCGCATATGCCTTGTATGTCACCATCAAGGGAAGCGGGCAGATCAAAGTTTCAGCCCCTGGCATCGACAGCAATCTGAAACTGCAACTATGGCATCCAGCAGATATTGAAGAGAACCTCGCCGGTGAAAATTTTGCCGGAGTCGCACAGCTGGAGGCGACGGATAAAATCAGCATCACCGCGACAAGCGACTCCGCCAGCATTGGTCATGTCATTCTGTCGCCGATCAGCAGTGAGCAGCTGGGTATCTACCAGGCGCCGCCAGCGATCAAACCGGCAGCCATCATTCATGCCGACGGGTACAGTGACTTTTACTCGAAAGAAGTGTCCCCCGATGAGCTGCGCCAGCGCGTCGATCAGTTCAAGGCAAATCATGCATTTGCCTACGACTGGTGTGTCGGAACTACTGCCGTCAATTACCCTTCGAAAGTCGCAACCGTCTTCGGGCAGCAGCGCGATGTCAAATTCTGGCGCAATGGCGACCGACTGGCTGCTGAACGCCTGCACAAACTACTCTCTTCCGGCAACGACCCGGTGCGGATTCTGCGGGATTACAGCCGTGAAAAAGGACTGCGTTTCTCGCTGACCCAACGTGCAGGAGCCTACTACAGTAACTCTACATCGCGTTCGATGAATGCCCAGTTCTTCATCGACCATCCAGAGTTTTATCAGACAGATACCAATGGCCGTATTTTGGAAAAACCCAGTTATGCCTATCCTGAAGTGCGCAATTTTTATCTGGGCATGATCCGTGAAATGGCCGCCTACAAACCCGATGCCATCACTATCGAATTTCTGCGCCATCCGCCTTTTTTTCGCTATGACCAGCCTTTGATCGACGAATATATCCGGCGACATGGCAATTTCGACAAAAGCAATTATCTTGATGATAACTGGCAGAAAATCCAGTGTGAGATCATGACTGCGCATCTTCAGGAAGTCCGCCGCATCCTGGATGAGGTTGATCCAGCCATACAGCTGGAAATCAATTTTGACTGGAGGGCTTACTATAGGCAGGGGATTGATTTGAAAAGAATCCTCGAACTCGGTCTCGTGGATTTGATCTCACCCGGAATTTACCATATCGGCACGGACAAGTATTTTCCGGTGAAGCCCTTTATCGAGTTGTGCAAGCTTTCCCCGCGCAAAGTGTTGATCTTCCCGCGTATCGAGGCAACCATTTTCGGAGGCGATCCCACCCCTGAAGAAGAGAAAGGGCTAATTAAAATTGAACGCAAGAGCATGTCTGTTCCGATGTTTCAGCAACTTTTCATTGCTTTTCTTGATGACGGCGCAGATGGCATCCGCCCGTTTAATTCAGGCGGTGCTTCGCTGAGTAAAGCACTGGCTGACCGTTCAGAGTTGCAACGTTTCAAAACCTTCATTATGCCTTTACTGGATATCCGTGCCAACATTCTGTAGTTTTTCCCATCCAAATGAAAGGAGCGCGATCATGAACAAAAAGTCTTTCTTCACCCTTATTGAACTGCTGGTGGTCATTGCCATCATTGCTATTCTGGCCTCGATGCTGTTGCCGGCGTTGAGCAAGGCTCGCGCCCGTGCGCAGACCACCACCTGTGTCTCCAACCAGAAAGAATGCGGCCTGGCTTTCCTGATGTACAGCAGCGATCATAATGGAATCTTTCCGATGATTAGAAGATACGATGGGAATCAATATCATTTTTGGTCCGAGATTCTGGATAAGGAAAAACAGCTTCCTTCCAAGCAGGTTTTGCAGTGTCCCTCGATTCTGCCCCGGCGCTATATCGCCCGGAACTATACCTATGGAACGAGTTGCACTTCAACCGATTATCCGACCAGTCCAACGATCCTGGTGTCGGCATCCCCTTCCGGTGGTGAGGTATATTATTATCTTCTTCCGGAAAAATCCACACGGCCTTCGCAACTGGCCATCATGGCTGAGTCGGTGAATAAATGGACTGTTTCAGCCAATGGGCTGCCAGCCGACTGGATCAGCATCTTTGAATGGCGTCTGACCACCTTCCCGGGTGACAGCGGTACCACCTATGCTGCACATTATCGGCATGACGGGCGCGCCAATTTCCTGTTTGGAGATGGCCACGTGTCCAGCCAAACCATCAACGAGTGTGCCAGAGATGCCAAAACCCGGGTAGATTCGACAGTCGATACCATCTATGGACGCGACCTCTTTTTTGCCCGCAAAAGTGTCGTCATCAACTAATCAAGGAAGCAACGTGGGCTAACGCCCACAACCCATTTTTTGTCCACGGAAAACACGGAAAGCGCGGAAATTTTGTAGGGTTGCTGCTTCGACGGATAAGCTTGCAAGCGGAATTTGTGATCTGGTCTATTGGTTTCTCCGACTGATCAG
>JAAZKR010000041.1 GCA_012799725.1 Oligosphaeraceae bacterium
GACAAGAAAACTGCGCCCTAAAAAATCTGCGCCAATCTGAGTAAATCTGCGGATAAAGTAAAAATCTTTCTGAAAAAACAAGAAATCGAGTGATAGTAGTGCGGAAAGCTTGTAGGGTGGTGCAGCTTAGTCGGACAAGTTGGACAGGTCAGACGGATCGGATGGCTTGTATGGGGTGCTCCTTCATTCTCCGAATTGCATGTGTGCTTTATGCTGCTTTATCTGCTTCTTGCAAATATGCAATTATTGGCTTAACTTAAGTTCTTGCAGTAAAAATAAAGGAGATAACCATGTCCATATATAATAATTATCATGGCGGTGCGCTTTGCACTGAAAGCCGTCCGCAAGCTAATCTGCTTGTTATATTCGGTGCTTCAGGGGACTTGACACGGCGCAAATTGATGCCGGCTTTGTATCAGCTTTACCGGCGTGGGCTTTTGCATGAGGACAGCTACATCGTCGGCTGTGCGCGCAGCGCTTTGAGTCAAACTCAGTTTTTAAGCGGCTTGAGGGGGTTTCTGTCCGATGAGGAACCGGAGCGCCTTGAGCATTTTCTACAGCGTCTCAGCTATCTGCATCTCGCCTATGACAACTTAAGCGACTACGCACGTCTGGCTCATCATATTGAGTCAATTCAAGCTAAAGTTGACAGCGAACTCAATCACCTGTTTTATTTGGCGACCCCGGCTTCGCTGTATCCTGTGATTGTGCCAATGTTGCATCGTTCCGGCCTGAGCGTGGAAGACTACAGCGGCAAGCCTTGGCGTCACGTGGTGCTGGAAAAACCTTTCGGCAAGGACTTGGAGAGTGCCGAGGCCTTGGACCGCATGCTGCATCAAAGTTTGCAAGAAAGACAAATTTATCGCATAGACCATTATTTAGGCAAGGAGACGGTGCAGAATATCCTGATGCTTCGTTTTGCGAACATCATCTTCGAGCCGATTTGGAATAGCAGCTACATTGAGCATGTGCAGATCAGCACGGCAGAAAGTGTGGGCGTGGAAAGGAGAGCCGGCTACTATGATGCGGCCGGGCAGCTGCGCGATATGTTTCAAAATCACATGCTGGCCATGCTCAGCCTGGTGGCCATGGAGCCACCGGCGCAATTCGAGGCAGAGGCTCTGCGTGACGAACAGGTTAAACTTATACGGGCCATAAGGCCATTGCCAATAGAGTCAATAGGCCAACATCTGATAAGGGCGCAATATGGGCCTGGAGAAATCGCCGGGCAGGCTCTGCCCGGCTATCTGGAGGAGGAAAATGTGCCAGCACAGTCCAGAACCGAAACCTATGTGGCAGCCAAGTTATTTATCGATAATTGGCGTTGGCGCGGAGTGCCTTTTTATCTGCGCACCGGTAAGCGTCTGTCAAGGAAACTGAGTGAGATTGCCATTACCTTCAAGAAGCCGCCGCATTCCATCTTTGCGCAGCTTGATATCGAGAATCTACAGCGAGATGTGCTGGTGCTGAATGTGCAGCCGGACGAGGGGATGTCATTGTCGATACAGGCTAAACAGCCCGGCCCCAAGCTCTGCATCGGCCATCTTAACCTGGAGTTCAGCTATGCTCAACAATTTGGCGCGCAGATGCCTGATGCCTATGAAAGATTGCTGCTGGACTGCATGCTGGGCGATCAAACCTTGTTTATACGCAGCGATGCAATCGCCGCCGCCTGGAAGCTGCTTACCCCGATACTACAAGCCTGGCAACGAAGTGACAAGCAACAACTTCCAGGTTGTTCCTGTGCTTTGCATCATTATCAGGCTGGCAGCGAAGGTCCTGCCGCAGCAGAAAAGCTCTTCACGCAATGGCGTAGCTTGAACGACTGCTAAGGACGCAATAAGAATGCGCTGAAGAAACAGAAGGTGTGGTTCCTAAAGTAGATAGAGGGCATCCGGATAAGGACAAGGGAGTGGCGCAAGTATGCGCCATCACAGAACGCCGGAACGCCTGTGTTAATTTGACAAACGAATTATGGGGTGTAACTTAGTTCCAAAGAACCAATTGCCGTGCAATGAAATTGAGGGTGATGGATGATATGTTTGCCGATGCAATCACATCCGTCAAAGCAACCAAAAATTTTGTATCTTTTCGTTATATAAGTTTTTTATACGTCGTCCAATCAATGTCCGGCGATGTATATCCAAAGCCCCCCCCAAAAAAAAAGAAAGGAAAGCATCATGAAAATGCGGCGAGGTCTCTTGTGTGGTTTTATTGTTCTGTTGTTTCTATGCTCAGTAAATGCGGTTGCGCAAAATTACAGCGCTGGCTTCCAATGGAATGGTAGCCAACTGCAATTCAACCCAGGGGCGTTCGCAGGCTCCTCAGACACTAATTGGTACAGTGCATTTTTTAATACTAGCGAGGATACTGTCTATTTTATCGATAGTAATGGCGACGAGTGGACAATTTCTGGTGCAACCATATCAGCCGTCGTCGATGCCATCGGCTCCGGCGGCTCCAGCCCCAGTCCCAGCCCTAGTCCCAGCCCCAGTCCTAGTCCTGACAGCATCGACTGGTCGTCCATATATCTGGGCAGGGAACTTAGCAGCAGCACCAACAGCAATCGGGAGGTCATGGGTCTGGTTGGCGAGGGGCGTGAGGCGACGTATAATATACCTGGGTGGCAATATAAAGGCGGTAGTTGTTGCAAGGGCAGTTGTTGCTCTCAAGGGACATGGGTGCGTTCTGATGGGTATACTTTGAGCGAAAGTGCGTACGAACGAATGCAAAAAGAGGAGGCAGAGGCGGAGCGCGCTAAAGAGGAACAGGCAGCGCCCTATAACGCGCCAGTGGAAATTGGCACCTGGAGGTTGCATTTTGGCTTGAGCAGCAGCTATGATGAATACCGCTACAAGTCATTGCGGCGTTTGACCGGCCTGGATGCCTACGGACGCCTGTGGAGCACCACGGCGCGGGTGCATGCAATCAAGGAGCGGCTGGTTCTCAGCACCAGCTTGTCCTACGAAGAGTACTGGGGCAGCGGGCTGATGGACCGCGCCGACTATTCCTCGCTCAGCCTCGAATTTGTCCCGCAGTATTATCTGCTGCGGCAGGATGTTGAATTTATTGACTTGGCGGCCTTCCTAAGCATCGGCGGCGAGCATACCTGGTTTGACGACAGCCGCCTCGAAGACGACCAGCTCGATTTCTGGCACTATGGCGCCGGCCTCGGCGCCGGGCGCACTTTCTGGTTCGGGGACTTCTGGTTTACCTACCTCTACCAATGCCATAATAATGCGGACGGCGATGACGGCGTGACTGGCGACGGAGAACTGGGCACGCACCGGCTTGGCCTGACTTATACTACTCTTTTGACAAAGCAGATTCCGTTCCAGGCCTCGATTTATTACAATCATTATTCCCAACTGCCCAAGGAATTGGACAGCGATGACTTCGAGGGCGCTGTGCGCGTCGGCTGGCAAAGCGAAAACTGGAGCCTGCTGCTGGGATATCGGCAGTTGTTTGACAGCAGCGACATCCGCAACTGGGGCGTTGACTGCAAATTTACCTATCTATGGTAAATGGAGCAGTTCATGACTCGGCTTGTTGACATGCGGCTCGGCGGCCTGGCATCGAGGCTGGCAGCGCTTTGCCTAATCCTGGCCGGCCTAACCATGGCCGGCCAGGCTGAATTTAATGGTGTGCAGTTGCAAGACGGGGATATGTTTTTGACCCAAGGCCCCTCCATCCTTTCGGAGATATACGCCCGATATGGCAACCCGCCCGGAAACTACAGCCATGCGGGCGTCTTCTTTTATGATCCGCAGGGGCGCCCCAAAATCATGCATGTGCAAACTAATC